>NZ_ALNS01000013.1:0-131253 GCF_000286655.1 Enterobacter sp. SST3
GGCCGGGTAAGGCGAAGCCGCCCCCCGGCGCAACAGGCATCAAAGCTTATCCAGCAGCTTCTTCACATCCTTGCCGTCCTGTGAATCTTTATTACGATCCGCCCAGCCGCTGAGTCGACGTTTCGCTTCATCCTGCAGATGCTTACGCAGGATCTGATCCACCTGCAGACTGTAATTCAGGGCCTGCCATTTGCCGTATACGGTCAGCGGGACCGGCGTCTCTTTCAGGAAGTCAATGAGCTTGCTTTCCCCCTGCCAGCCGGAAAGTACCCGCACGTTAAAGCGCGTGTCCGCCGTCTCTTTGACCAGATCCAGCTTACCCTCGCCCGTTAATGATAAGAGTGAAGAGGTACCCTGCATTCCGTCGAGAGAGAGTTGTCCGTTGTTCAGCGTCAGGTCCGTGGTGAAGCTGTCGAGGCGCGTGGCACTGTCGTAGTTCTCCTGGGCCTTCACATCGCTGCTGCGCTCCACCGCCTGCTGCACCAGCTGCTGAAAGTTAAGCCCTTCCATACGGGAGTTTTTCAGATCAAGATGCGCCTGCCCCTGCCACTCGCGGCGGAAAGCATCGGCATCAATTTTCGTGCCGGAGAAATCACCCGCGAGCGTCAACTGCCCCGTCAGAGAGATCGGGTAGTTAAACGCGGTCAGGATGGTCCCTATCTCAACGTTATCGAGACGCGGCTGGAATTCGGCGCTGGCAACGTCTTTACGGACATCCAGCGTGCCGGGCAGTGAGAGGTGTCCTGCGCCCATCTTGCCGCTCAGTTCGGAGATCACCAGCAAACCGTTATGGTTAAACATCTGGCTGCTCACGTCGGTAAAGTCCATGCCGCGCCAGCGCAGGCTGGTGGCTTTCAGCAGAATATCCGCCGTGAATCCGCGCAGAGCGTTATAGTCAGGTTGATCGAGATTCGACGAAATAACCGGACGTGATACCGGCGCCTGGCTTTGCCCCGTCTGCGTCGCCTCGCTGTCCGTGGCGCTGGCTGGCAGAGGTGGCAACAGGTTTTCCAGGTTGAGCTTGTCAAATTGCAGATTCAGCACCCACTTCGGCTTCTCTTCAAAGGTGACGCTCGCCTGCCCCTTAAGGCTACTGTCGTTTGCCTGCAGGTTGAGATTATCCAGCTCCAGCTGTTTTTGTTCCTCACGCCACACGGCCTGCAGCGTTCCCTGACCGGCGATCCCCTGGGTGGGCAGATTGGCCCCCGTCAGCTGCCAGTTAAGCTGCTGGATGTTCGCCGTGAGCTGATGCGGATAGTCTGACGCATTTACATTAGCATTCAACGACAGCGTCAGATCCCGCTGATCGCGGTTCACGCGCCCGCTAAATTCCACCGATGCAAGATGGTGCTCATCCTGTTCCATCTGCAGATTAATGTTGCGAACGGTGACCAGCTCTTCGTGCTCATGCTGGAAAACCAGCACGCTATCGGCCACTTTCAGTTTGCCAATATCAAAGGACCAGCCAGTATCAGACGGTTCATCAGGCAGGGTATTTTCACGCGGTGCCACCGGCGCGTTGGCATCACGGACAGCTTCAGTTTGCGGGGTGAGCTGAATCACCGCGCCTTTCAGCATCACCTGATTCACCTGCAGCTGATGGGAAATGAGCGGGATCAGCGCCACATCAAGGCGCATGTTGTCTGCGGACACCAGCGGCTGGGACGCCCCCGGCGCCGTGAGCGACATGCGGCCAGAGAGAATGCTGAGCTGCGGCCAGACGTGCCAGCGCAGCGGCCCGTCCAGCTTCAGTTGATAACCACTGCGTGCCTCAACCTGCCGCACCATATACGCGCGGAAGTCGTTAGGGTTAACCAGCAGAACCAACGCCGAAAGGCCAGCCACCAGCACCACCAGCAAAATCATCAGCGTTGTCAGAACTCTTCTCATGGCATCCTCAATGGACTAACGATCAGTCTTTATCAATACGGCTGGCAACCGCACCCTGCTGGTCGCGATATTTTGCGTCCTGACGGCGGTTATACGGCCTGTCTGCCGGGCCTGACAGCGGTTCAAAACTTAACGCGCCGATCATCATCCCCGGACGAAGCGCCAGCGGCAATTTACCGGCATTGAAGAATTCCAGCACAATACGGCCCGACCAGCCTGGATCGATACGGTGCGCGGTCACGTGTACCATCAGTCCCAGTCGCGCCAGCGAAGAACGGCCGTCAAGCCAGCCGACGAGGTCCGCAGGCAGGGTGACGGATTCAAACGTTACCGCCAGCGCCAGTTCACCCGGATGCAGATAAAAGGCTTCGCCATCTTCGATTACGATTTCGTCACTCATCACGCGATCGAGCGCGGCGCTGACTTCGTCCTTCGGTCCGCTAAGGTCAATGAACGGTGCGGTATGGCCGCTAAAGGTGCGGAATTTATTCCCCAACCGGACATCGACGGTCACCCCATTGATACGCTCAACAGGTGGACGTGGGGTAATAGACAAACGGCCTTCATCCAGCCAGGCTTCAATATCGCGATCACAAAGACGCATGCCTTTTTCTCCTTTCATGCATCGTACCCTGAGCCGGTAAGCGCTCAGGGTAAAACCAGGTTATCTCTGAACGGTACACAATTCACGCGGCTTATTCAAAAAACTGGCTGATTTTCGCTTTTAAGATATCGATCGCGATGCGGTTTTTACCCCCGCGCGGCACGATGATATCGGCGTATTGTTTGGAGGGCTCAATAAACTGCAGGAACATCGGGCGGACCGTTTTCTGGTATTGCGCCATCACGGAGTCCATTGAGCGGCCGCGTTCATTAACGTCACGCTTGATGCGGCGCATCAGGCAAATATCCAGCGGGGTATCGACGAAAATCGAGAAGTTCATGGATTCACGCAGGCGGGCGTCGGTCAGCAGCAGGATGCCTTCAAGGATAATGACCTTTTTCGGCTCGATGCGGATCGTTTCCTGGGTGCGGGTATGTTCTACGTAACTGTAAACGGGCAGTTCGATCGCCTGGCCGCTCTTAAGCGCTTCTAAATGCTGGAACAGCAGGCTGTGATCCATCGCATTTGGGTGGTCGTAGTTCGTTTTAACGCGCTCTTCCATCGACAGATGGGATTGATCTTTGTAATAGCTGTCTTCGGGAATGACGCCGATATGCTCATCACCTACTTGTTCACGCAGTTCGCGATAAAGCGTACTGGCAATTAGACTTTTACCTGAAGCCGATGCGCCGGCGATGCCTATAATGACGCACTGATGAGACTTATCAGTCATAAATTTAGCGACCTGATTAACCTGGATGTAAAGGAAGGACGACGCCGGAGCGTCAAACGCGGCAATTATAGGGATTTCGCGGGCGTGATACCAGTCGAATACTCAGGTTCTGCGAGACTGACCGAAAAGTGACGAGTTATTCCCTGAATGAAATTTAAATGCGCATTTTTTCGCCGCTTACCCGTTTTTTTTCACCGAGTAAGTATTTAATAAGTCTGTGTTGTCAAATTCTGAGCGGTCACCATATGAATTGTAAATTGTTTGTACTAGCATAAACCAAATTATCAAATTCACGCGTTCGGACATCTTCTTCCCTGACGGCATGGCGTCTCTGGATAAAGCGGTAATGAATAAACAATACCAGCGGGTTTTGGTGACCACCCCACATCCTTTATTACGACTTGTCTGTCTGGGCCTGGTCACCTTTATCTTTACCTTATTTTCGCTGGAGCTCACCCGCTTCGGCACCCTGCTGGCCCCGCTCTGGTTTCCCACCGCCATTATGATGGTGGCGTTTTACCGCCATGCCGGAAAAATGTGGCCGGGCATTGCCCTGGCCTGTTCGTTCGGCAATATTCTGGCCTCATGGATGCTGTTCTCCTGGGGGTCGGTCAGCCTCATCTACCCTGCGGTCAACGTCATTGAGGCCGTTATCGGCGCGCTGTTCCTGCGTAAATGGCTCCCGTGGTACAACCCGCTGCAGAATCTGAACGACTGGATCCGCGTGGCCATCGGCAGCGCGCTGGTGCCGCCACTGATGGGCGGCATTCTGGTGTCTCTGCTGGCACCCGGCTCTGAGCCCCTGCGTAATTTCTTCGTCTGGGTGTTGTCAGAAGCCATTGGCGCACTGGCACTGGTGCCACTGGGGCTGTTATTTAAACCGCATTATCTGCTGCGCCACCGTGACCCGCGATTGCTGCTGGAAACGCTGACCACGCTGGCCGTGACGTTAGCCCTCAGTTGGGCAGCCATCACCTGGCTGCCGTGGCCCTTCACCTGCGTGATCGTTCTGCTGATGTGGAGCGCCGTGCGCCTGCCGCGGATGGAAGCGTTCATGGTGTTTCTGGTCACCGTGATGGTGGTGTCGCTGATGATTGCCCGCAATCCTCTGGCGCTGACCACCCAGCACGCCGGGCCGATGCTGAACGCCCCCTGGCTGCCGTTCCTGATGCTGCTCCTGCCCGCTAACGTGATGACCATGGTGATGTACGCCTTCCGCGCCGAACGCAAACATATCACCGAAAGCGAAGAGCGCTTTCGTAACGCGATGGAATATTCCGCCATCGGCATGGCGCTGGTCAGCATTGAAGGCAAATGGCTTCAGGCTAACAAGGCGCTGTGCAATTTCCTCGGCTACAGCCAGACGGAGCTTCAGTCGCTGACCTTCCAGCAGCTCACCTGGCCAGAAGATCTGAATACCGACCTCGAGCAGCTCGAACAGCTGGTCAATGGCGAGATCAATACCTACTCCCTCGAGAAGCGCTATTACACCCGCGACGGGGAAGTGGTCTGGGCGCTTCTTGCCGTCTCCGTGGTGCGCCATGCCGACGGCTCGCCGCTCTATTTTATTGCCCAGATTGAAGACATTAACGATCTGAAGCAGACCGAATGGGTCAATAAGCGCCTGATGGAGCGCATTACGCTGGCTAACGAAGCCGGGGGCATCGGCATCTGGGAGTGGGATCTGGAACCCGACATTATCAGCTGGGATAAGCGGATGTTTGAGCTTTATGAAATACCGCCGCACATCAAGCCCACCTGGCAGCTCTGGCACGACACGATGCTGCCGGAGGATCGCGTCCACGCTGAGCAGGTGCTGCGGGACTCCCTGATTTCCCGCCTGCCGTTTAAGCTGGAATTCCGCATCCGCGTGAAGGAAGGCGTGCGTCATATTCGCTCCCTGGCGAACCGGGTGCTCAATAAGCAGGGGGAAGTTGAACGGCTGCTCGGCATCAACATGGACATGACCGAGGTTAAGCAGCTTAACGAGGCCCTCTTCCAGGAAAAAGAGCGTCTGCACATTACCCTCGACTCCATCGGTGAAGCGGTGCTGTGCACCGATATCAACATGAACGTCACCTTTATGAACCCGGTCGCGGAGAAAATGAGCGGCTGGCTGCAGACCGAGGCTATCGGCCAGCCGATCCTGAAGGTGTTACACATTACCTTCGGTGAAAAAGGGCCGCTGATGGAGAATATTCACAGCGGCGATATGTCCCGTTCCGATATCGATCAGGATGTGGTGCTGAACTGCCGTACCGGCGGCAATTATGATATCCACTACAGCATTACGCCGCTCAGCACGCTGGATGGACAGAATATTGGCTCGGTGATCGTCATTCAGGACGTCACCGAGTCGCGCAAAATGCTGCGCCAGCTGAGCTACAGCGCCTCCCACGATGCCCTGACCCATCTGGCAAACCGGGTCAGCTTCGAAAACCATCTCAAACGGCTCTTGCAGACCGTTCGCGAAACGCGCCAGCGCCATGCCCTGGTGTTTATCGACCTCGATCGCTTCAAAGCCGTCAACGACACGGCTGGCCACGCCGCGGGCGATGCCCTGCTGCGGGAACTGGCTTCCCTGATGTTGACCATGCTCCGCTCCAGCGACGTGCTGGCGCGTCTGGGCGGGGACGAGTTCGGGTTACTGTTACCGGACTGCAACCTGGAAAGCGCGCGCTATATCGCCGGTCGCCTGATTCATGCCATCAACGACTATCACTTTATGTGGGAAGGCCGCCTGCACCGGATCGGCGCCAGCGCCGGCATCACGCTGATTGATGAAAATAACCATCAGGCGTCGGAGATCATGTCGCAGGCGGACATTGCCTGTTACGCCTCAAAAAACAGCGGGCGTGGCATGGTGACGGTGTACGAACCCCAGCAGGAGCGGGATCATCACACGCGCAGCATGATGTCGCTTGATGAACAGTGGCACATGATTAAAGACAATCATCTGATGATGATTGCCCGCAGCGTCGCCTCCCCGCGCATCCCGGAGAGCAGTAATTTCTGGCTGCTGTCGTTACGCCTGTGGACCAGCCAGGGCGAAGTTCAGGAAGAGCATGCCTTCCGCTCGGGTCTGGCGGAGCCTGAGCTTCTGCACGCCCTCGACAGACGGATCTTTAGCGAGTTTTTCCGCACCTATGCCACCCAGATCGCCAGTAAAGGCATGGGCGTGGCGCTGCCGCTCTCGGAGGCCGGTTTAGCCAGCGTGACGCTGGTCGATGAACTGCTCGACCTGCTGGATAAAAGCCCGATGCCGGGCCGTCTGCTGCATCTGGTTATCTCTGCCGATGTGGTGTGCAACCCGGATAAGAACCTGCACAGGGGTCTGCAAAAGCTTCGCCAGGCGGGCTGCCGCGTGATCTTCAGCCAGGTGGGGCGCGACATGAACGTCTTTACCCACCTGACCGCGAATATGGCCGACTATCTGATGCTGGATGCAGAGGTGGTAACCAACGTGTATGGCAATCTGATGGATGAGATGATGGTGACCATTGTTCAGGGCCACGCCCAGCGTGTGGGAATGAAAACTATCGCGGGCCCCTGTAACCAGCCCATCATGATGGATACGCTCTCCGGCATCGGCATCGATTTTATCTTTGGTGACACCATCGCCGAGCCGCAGCCATTAGATCTTCTGCTCAACACCAGCTATTTCGCCATCAACTGACGGTGCCCAGCCGTCGGTATACCAGATGTGCAGCAGCGCGTAGGAGCGCCACGGCTTCCAGCGTTCGGCATAACGACGAATTTGCGCGGGCGTCATTCCGGCGAAGCGCTGTTTAATCAGGTAATCATCCGGCAGAAACACATCTTTCGCCTGCCAGCCGCGCAGGGCCAGATAATTTGCCGTCCAGCGCCCTATCCCCGGCCGCTGCTGTAACGCCTTCATCCCCTCTTCTGTATTCGCGGGCGGGGAAAGCGGAAACGTTCCGTCGATAACCGACTGCGCCAGATGAATCAGCGACTCCGCGCGCTTTAGCGGCATACCCAACGCCTTCAGCGCCAGCGGGTCCGCTGCCGCCAGCGCCTGGGGCGTGGGGAAGCAGAGATAGCCCGGACAATCCGCCACCGGTTCGCCACAGAGCGCCACCACGCGTGACGCCAGCTTCGCCGCCATCGCCACGCTCACCAGCTGCCCGAGGATCGCCCGGACGCCCTGCTCGTACGCATCCATCGCCCCCGGTAAACGCAAGCCTGGCCTTGCAGCACCGAGTTCGCCCAGCGTTTCTGCTATTTGCTGCGGGTTACAGCGGAGATCGAACAGGCGTTCGATGCGTTCAAGACACGCCTGCGCAACCGGAATTAACCCCGGGCTGAGCGTCACGCTCAGCGTATGGCTGGCGATATCCGGCGTCACGCGGAAAATCCCCTGATGCCCCTCGCAGGCAAAACTGCGCTCATAGTAATCGTTGGTGACGGTTTCAATGCCCGTTACCGCGCGCGCGCCAAGAAAACCAAACATCCACTGCCAGTCATAAGGGGGAAGCCAGGTGAGGGTATACATCGTTGCTCCTTTTTTAGTGTTATCAGCATAAACGTAAAGACCCTGTTTTGCCTTGCTTTCATATTCCTGTTGTCGCCATGCAGACATTTCGTTAAAGTCTCGCCCCTTCTCACCGGCATGGGGATTCATCGTGTTTATTGGATTTGACTACGGTACGGCAAACTGCTCGGTTGCGATTATGCAAGACGGGCAGCCACGGCTCCTGAAAATGGAAAAAGAGAGCACGCTGCTGCCGTCTATGCTCTGCGCACCGACGCGTGAAGCGGTGAGCGAATGGCTGTTCCGCCACCATCAGGTTCCGGCCACGGCAGCGGAGACCCAGGCGCTGCTGCGCCGGGCGGTCAGCTTTAACCGCGAGGAAGATATCGACGTTACGCCCTCCAGCGTGCAGTTCGGCCTCGCCTCGCTCGGGCACTACATTGAAGACCCCGAAGAGGTCTACTTCGTTAAGTCGCCAAAATCCTTCCTCGGCGCCAGCGGCCTGAAGCCGCAGCAGGTCGCGCTGTTTGAAGACCTGGTGTGCGCGATGATGCTGCATATTCGCCAGCAGGCGCAGACGCAGGTCTCCGATGCGATTACCCAGGCGGTGATTGGCCGCCCGATCAACTTCCAGGGGCTGGGCGGCGACGAGGCCAACCAGCAGGCGCAGGGGATCCTGGAGCGCGCGGCGCACCGCGCAGGCTTCCGCGACGTGGTATTCCAGTATGAGCCGGTTGCCGCAGGGCTGGACTTCGAAGCCACGCTGACGGAAGAGAAGCGCGTACTGGTCGTGGACATCGGCGGGGGCACGACGGACTGCTCGCTGCTGCTGATGGGGCCGCAGTGGCATCACCGTCGCGATCGTGAAAACAGCCTGCTCGGGCACAGCGGCTGCCGGGTAGGCGGTAACGACCTCGATATCGCCCTGGCCTTCAAGAGCCTGATGCCGCTGCTCGGCATGGGGGGGCAAACCGAAAAAGGGATCGCCCTGCCGATCCTGCCGTGGTGGAACGCGATTGCCATCAACGACGTGCCTGCGCAGAGTGATTTTTACAGCACCGCCAACGGCCGCTTCCTTAACGATCTGGTGCGCGATGCCCAGGACGGCGAAAAGGTCGCCCTGCTCTATAAAGTGTGGCGTCAGCGTCTCAGCTACCGCGTGGTGCGTACGGCGGAAGAGAGCAAAATCGCCCTGTCCGACCGCGCTGAGCATGCGGTTTCCCTGCCGTTTATCAGTGACGAACTGACCACCGCCATTTCGCAGGACGGGCTGGAGACGGCGCTCGCACAGCCGCTGCAGCGCATTCTGGAACAGGTGCAGCTCGCGCTGGAGAACGGCAAAGAGAAGCCGGACGTCATCTACCTGACCGGCGGTAGCGCCCGTTCACCGCTGATTAAGAAAGCGCTGGCCGAACAGCTGCCGGGCATTCCAGTTGCGGGTGGCGATGACTTTGGTTCCGTTACCGCTGGTCTGGCGCGCTGGGCGCAGGTGATGTTTAGCTAGTGCGGTTGTGCCGGGTGGCGGCTTCGCCTTACCCGGCCTACAAAACGTGTGTTTTTGTAGTGCGGTCTGGTGCCCTCTCCCACAAAACACCAAAAACGGCAACATCCGTTGCCGTCCGCATTTACCTTGTAGGCAGGGTAAGCGAAGCGTCACCCGGCAACACTCAGACAATTCCCGACAGTCTTCCATATTTCCTCCATTTTTCCGCTGTGTTGCCTGACTAAACTAGTATCATTCCCCGAAGTATTCAGGATGAGAACGTATAACGATGAAAGGCAGTAACAAATCCCGCTGGGCAATAGCCGCTGGCATCATTGTGGTGGCCCTTGCCGCCGCCTGGTACTGGCACAGTCAATCCGCGAACACCGCCGCACCGGCCGGCGCCACCAGCCAGGCCCAGCGCCCCACGGGTGGAGGTCGTCACGGCATGCGCGGCGGCGCGCTGGCGCCGGTTCAGGCGGCGACGGCGGTGAATAGAGCCGTTCCTCGCTATCTCACCGGTCTCGGGACCATTACCGCTGCCAACACCGCCACGGTGCGCAGCCGCGTCGACGGCCAGCTCATCGCGATCCACTTCCAGGAAGGTCAGCAGGTCAAAGCGGGCGATCTGCTGGCGGAAATCGACCCGAGCCAGTTTAAGGTCGCCCTTGCCCAGGCGCAGGGACAGCTCGCGAAAGACAACGCGACCCTCGCCAACGCCCGGCGCGATTTAGCCCGCTACCAGCAGCTGGTGAAAACAAACCTGGTGTCCCGTCAGGAGCTGGATACCCAGCAGTCGCTGGTCAGTGAAACGCAGGGCACGATCAAAGCCGATGAAGCCTCGGTGGCCAGCGCCCAGCTGCAGCTGGACTGGAGCCGCATCACCGCGCCGATTGACGGACGCGTCGGCCTGAAGCAGGTCGATATCGGCAACCAAATCTCCAGCGGCGATACCACGGGCATCGTGGTGATCACCCAGACCCACCCGATTGATTTAGTCTTTACCCTGCCGGAAAGCGATATCGCGACCGTCATGCAGGCACAAAAAGCCGGTAAAGGCCTGGTGGTGGAAGCCTGGGACCGCACCAACAAGCAGAAGCTGAGTGAAGGGTCTCTGCTCAGTCTGGATAACCAGATCGACACCACCACCGGCACCATCAAGCTGAAGGCGCGCTTTAATAACCAGGACGATGCCCTCTTCCCGAACCAGTTCGTCAATGCGCGCATGCTGGTGGCGACCGAAGAAAACGCGGTCGTGATCCCCACCGCTGCGCTGCAGATGGGTAACGAAGGTAACTTTGTCTGGGTGCTTAACAGCGACAATAAGGTCAGCAAGCACTTGGTTAAAACCGGTATCCAGGACAGCCAGACGGTGGTCATCAGCGCCGGGCTTTCCGCAGGCGACCGCGTGGTCACCGACGGCATTGACCGTCTGACCGAAGGGGCCAAAGTGGAAGTGGTGGAACCGGCGAAACAGGGAGCGACCTCCTGATGCAGGTGCTGCCGCCGGGCTCTACAGGTGGGCCGTCACGCCTGTTTATCCTCCGTCCTGTCGCCACCACGCTGCTGATGGTGGCGATCCTGCTCGCCGGGATTATCGGCTATCGCTTCCTGCCGGTCTCGGCGCTGCCGGAGGTGGATTACCCCACTATTCAGGTGGTGACGCTCTATCCCGGCGCCAGCCCGGATGTCGTGACGTCCGCCATCACCGCCCCGCTGGAGCGCCAGTTCGGCCAGATGTCGGGGCTAAAACAGATGTCCTCCCAGAGTTCAGGCGGGGCGTCCGTCGTGACGCTGCAGTTCCAGCTGACGCTGTCGCTGGACGTCGCCGAGCAGGAGGTACAGGCCGCGATTAACGCCGCCACCAACCTGCTGCCGTCGGACCTGCCTAACCCGCCGGTCTACAGCAAAGTGAACCCGGCCGATCCGCCGATCATGACGCTGGCCGTCACCTCCTCCGCCATGCCAATGACCCAGGTCGAAGACATGGTCGAAACGCGCGTGGCGCAGAAAATTTCTCAGGTCTCCGGCGTCGGCCTCGT
Source organism: Enterobacter sp. SST3 (assembly GCF_000286655.1). NCBI lineage: Bacteria > Pseudomonadati > Pseudomonadota > Gammaproteobacteria > Enterobacterales > Enterobacteriaceae > Enterobacter > Enterobacter sp. SST3. Next base: position 11,245 of record NZ_ALNS01000013.1, read on the forward strand.
CACCCTGGCGGGCGGACAGCGCCCGGCGGTGCGCGTCAAGCTTAACGCGCAGGCCATCGCCGCGCTGGGCCTCACCAGCGAAACCATCCGCAGCGCCATCAGCAATGCCAACGTCAACTCGGCGAAGGGCTCGCTGGACGGCCCAACCCGCGCCGTCACGCTCTCGGCGAACGACCAGATGCAGTCCGCCGACGAATATCGTCAGCTGATTATCGCCTACCAGAACGGCGCGCCGGTGCGTCTGGGCGACGTGGCGACCGTAGAACAAGGCGCGGAAAACAGCTGGCTGGGGGCCTGGGCCAACAAGCAGCAGGCGATCGTGATGAACGTGCAGCGCCAGCCGGGCGCAAACATCATCGAAACCGCCGACAGCATCCGCACCATGCTGCCGCAGCTGATCGAAAGCCTGCCCAAATCGGTCAGCGTGAAGGTGCTTTCCGACCGTACCACCAACATTCGCGCGTCGGTCACCGACACCCAGTTCGAGCTGATGCTGGCGATTGCGCTGGTGGTGATGATCATTTATCTGTTCCTGCGCAACGTTCCGGCGACCATTATTCCCGCCGTCGCCGTACCGCTCTCGCTGGTCGGCACCTTTGCGGTGATGGTGTTCCTCGATTTTTCGATCAACAACCTGACGCTGATGGCGCTCACCATCGCCACCGGGTTCGTGGTGGATGACGCTATCGTCGTTATCGAGAACATCTCGCGCTATATCGAGAAAGGTGAAAAACCGCTGGCCGCCGCGCTGAAAGGCGCAGGTGAAATCGGCTTTACCATTATCTCGCTGACCTTCTCGCTGATTGCGGTGCTGATCCCGCTGCTGTTTATGGGCGATATCGTCGGGCGTCTGTTCCGCGAGTTTGCCGTGACGCTGGCGGTCGCCATTCTGATCTCCGCCGTGGTGTCGCTGACCCTGACGCCGATGATGTGCGCCCGCATGCTGAGCCATGAGTCCCTGCGCAAGCAAAACCGCTTCTCGCGCGCCTCCGAGCGCATGTTCGAGCGCATTATTGCCGCCTACGGTCGCGTGCTGGCGAAAGTCCTTAACCACCCGTGGGCCACGCTCGGCGTGGCGCTGGGAACCTTGGCGCTCAGCGTGATGCTGTGGATTTTCATTCCGAAAGGCTTCTTCCCGATCCAGGACAACGGCATTATTCAGGGCACGCTTCAGGCCCCACAGTCGGTCTCTTTTGCCAATATGGCGCAGCGCCAGCAGCAGGTATCTGACATCATCATGAAGGATCCGGCGGTAGAGAGCCTGACCGCTTACGTCGGCGTGGACGGCACCAACCCGTCGCTCAACAGCGCGCGTCTGCAGATCAACCTTAAGCCGCTGGATGAGCGCGACGATCGCGTCAACGCCGTCATTGAGCGGCTGCAAAGCGCCGTCGCCCGCGTGCCGGGCGTTGAGCTGTACCTGCAGCCGATTCAGGATTTGACCATCGATACCCAGGTCAGCCGCACGCAGTACCAGTTCACGCTGCAGGCCACCTCGCTGGACGCGCTCAGCACCTGGGTGCCGCAGCTGGTGGATAAACTCAAAACCCTGCCGCAGCTCGCCGACGTCAGCAGCGACTGGCAGGACAAAGGGCTGGCGGCGTACGTGAACGTCAACCGCGACGCCGCCAGCCGTCTGGGCATCACCATGGCGGACGTGGATAACGCCCTGTACAACGCCTTCGGTCAGCGTCTGATCTCCACCATCTACACCCAGGCGAACCAGTACCGCGTGGTGCTGGAGCACAACACCGACAACACGCCCGGCCTGGCGGGGCTGGACTCGGTGCGCCTGACCAGCAAAGATGGCGGCATTGTGCCGCTGAACGCTATCGCCACGGTGGAAGAACGCTATACCCCGCTGTCGATTAACCATCTGGATCAGTTCCCGTCCACCACCATCTCCTTTAACGTGCCGGACAATTACTCTCTGGGTGAAGCGGTGGAGGCCATTCAGGCGGCGGAAAAAGCGGTAAGCTTCCCGGCTGATATTCAGACCCAGTTCCAGGGCAGCACCCTGGCGTTCCAGGCCGCGCTGGGCAACACCATCTGGCTGATCGTGGCGGCGGTCGTGGCGATGTACATCGTGCTCGGTGTGCTGTACGAAAGCTTTATCCACCCGATCACCATCCTCTCTACCCTGCCGACGGCGGGCGTGGGGGCACTGCTGGCATTAATGCTGGCGGGCAGCGAGCTGGACGTGATTGCCATCATCGGTATCATCCTGCTCATCGGGATCGTGAAGAAAAACGCCATCATGATGATCGACTTCGCCCTGGCCGCCGAGCGCGAGCAGGGCATGTCGCCGCGCGATGCGATTTTCCAGGCCTGCCTGCTGCGTTTTCGCCCCATCCTGATGACCACGCTGGCCGCCCTGCTGGGCGCGCTGCCGCTGATGCTCAGCACGGGCGTCGGCGCGGAGCTGCGCCGTCCGCTGGGTATCGGCATGGTCGGCGGTCTGCTGGTGAGCCAGGTGCTGACGCTGTTCACCACGCCGGTGATCTACCTGCTGTTTGACCGCCTGGCGCTGTGGACCAAAAGCCGCTTCCCGAAACGTGAAGAGGAGGCATAAGTGAAGTTTTTCGCCCTCTTCATTTATCGCCCGGTGGCGACGATTTTAATCTCGCTCGCCATTACCCTCTGCGGCGTGCTGGGCTTCCGGCTGCTGCCGGTGGCGCCCCTGCCGCAGGTGGATTTCCCGGTGATCATGGTCAGCGCCTCGCTGCCGGGCGCCTCGCCGGAAACCATGGCCTCGTCCGTTGCCACGCCGCTAGAGCGTTCGCTCGGGCGGATTGCGGGGGTCAACGAGATGACCTCCAGCAGCTCGCTGGGCAGCACGCGCATTATTCTGGAATTCAGCTTCGACCGGGATATCAACGGCGCGGCGCGCGACGTGCAGGCGGCCATTAACGCCGCACAGAGCCTGCTGCCGAGCGGGATGCCGAGCCGTCCGACCTACCGCAAGGCCAATCCGTCCGACGCGCCGATCATGATCCTGACGCTGACCTCGGATACCTACTCGCAGGGGCAGCTGTACGATTTTGCGTCTACCCAGCTGGCGCAGACCATCTCACAAATTAACGGCGTCGGGGACGTGAGCGTCGGCGGGAGTTCCCTGCCCGCGGTGCGCGTGGGGTTAAACCCGCAGGCGCTGTTTAACCAGGGCGTGTCGCTGGACGACGTGCGCTCCGCCATCAGCAACGCCAACGTGCGCAAACCGCAGGGGGCGATTGAGGACAACAGCCACCGCTGGCAGATCCACACCAACGACGAGCTGAAAACCGCGGCGGAATATCAGCCGCTCATCATCCACTATAACAACGGCGCGGCGGTGCGCTTAAGCGACGTGGCCAGCGTTACCGACTCGGTGCAGGACGTACGCAACGCCGGGATGACCAACGCCAAGCCGGCGATTCTGCTGATGATCCGCAAGCTGCCGGAGGCCAACATTATTGAGACGGTGAACAGCATTCGCGCCCGTCTCCCGGAGTTGCAGGAGACCATCCCGGCAGCAATCGATCTGCAAATTGCTCAGGATCGCTCCCCGACCATTCGCGCCTCGCTGGAAGAGGTGGAGCAAACGCTGGTGATCTCCGTCGCGCTGGTGATCCTGGTGGTCTTTCTGTTCCTGCGATCCGGCCGCGCGACGCTGATCCCGGCGGTGGCCGTGCCGGTCTCGCTGATCGGTACCTTTGCCGCCATGTACCTGTGCGGGTTTAGCCTCAACAACCTGTCGCTGATGGCCCTGACGATTGCCACCGGCTTCGTGGTGGATGACGCCATCGTGGTGCTGGAAAACATTTCCCGCCATCTGGAAGCGGGCGTGAAACCGCTGCAGGCCGCGCTGCAGGGCACGCGCGAGGTGGGCTTTACGGTGCTCTCCATGAGCCTGTCGCTGGTGGCGGTCTTTCTGCCGCTGCTGCTGATGGGCGGGCTGCCGGGCAGGCTGCTGCGCGAATTTGCCGTCACGCTGTCGGTTGCCATTGGCATTTCGCTGGTCATCTCCTTAACGCTGACGCCGATGATGTGCGGCTGGATGCTCAAGCGCAGCAAGCCGCACTCGCAGCCGCGCCGCAAAGGCTTTGGCCGCGTGCTGATGGCGATGCAGGAAGGCTACGGCAAATCGCTGAAGTGGGTGCTGAACCACACAAGGCTGGTCGGCCTGGTGCTGATCGGCACCATCGTGCTCAACGTGTGGCTGTATATTTCCATCCCGAAAACCTTTTTCCCGGAGCAGGATACCGGCGTGCTGATGGGCGGCATTCAGGCGGACCAGAGCATTTCCTTCCAGGCGATGCGCGGCAAGCTGCAGGACTTTATGAAGATCATTCGTGAAGACAAAGCCGTGGATAACGTTACCGGCTTTACCGGCGGGTCGCGCGTCAACAGCGGGATGATGTTTATTACCCTGAAACCGCGCGGCGAGCGCAACGAAACCGCCCAGCAGGTGATTGACCGCCTGCGGGTGAAGCTCGCCAAAGAGCCGGGGGCAAACCTGTTTTTGATGGCCGTTCAGGATATCCGCGTCGGCGGGCGACAGGCGAACGCCAGCTATCAGTACACGTTACTCTCGGACGACTTAGCCGCCCTGCGCGAGTGGGAGCCGAAGATCCGCAAGGCGCTGGCCGCCCTGCCCCAACTGGCGGACGTAAACTCCGATCAGCAGGACAACGGTGCCGAGATGGCCCTGACCTACGACCGTGAAACCATGTCGCGGCTGGGCATTAACGTTGAAGCCGCCAACAGCCTGCTGAACAACGCCTTCGGCCAGCGCGAGATCTCCACCATCTACCAGCCGATGAACCAGTACAAGGTGGTGATGGAGGTTGATCCGCGCTACACCCAGGACATCAGCGCCCTGGATAAAATGTTTGTCATCAACAACGACGGTAAGGCGATTCCGCTCTCCTACTTCGCAAGCTGGCAGCCTGCCAACGCGCCGCTGTCGGTGAACCACCAGGGGCTGTCGGCGGCGTCGACCATCTCCTTTAACCTGCCCGCCGGTTCGTCACTTTCCGAGGCCAGCGACGCAATCAACCGCGCGATGACGCAGCTTGGCGTGCCGTCCACCGTGCGCGGCAGCTTCGCCGGGACCGCGCAGGTATTCCAGGAGACGATGAACTCGCAGGTGATTTTAATTCTGGCCGCCATCGCCACGGTCTATATTGTGCTGGGCGTGCTGTATGAAAGCTACGTGCACCCGCTGACCATCCTCTCGACGCTGCCGTCGGCGGGCGTGGGGGCACTGCTGGCGCTGGAGCTGTTCGGCGCGCCGTTCAGCCTTATCGCACTCATCGGGATCATGCTATTGATCGGCATCGTGAAGAAAAACGCCATCATGATGGTGGACTTCGCGCTGGACGCCCAGCGCAACGGCAACCTCTCGCCGCAAGAGGCCATCTTCCAGGCCTGCCTGCTGCGCTTTCGTCCGATCATGATGACCACCCTGGCGGCGCTGTTTGGCGCGCTGCCGCTGGTGATCTCGGGCGGCGACGGCTCAGAGCTGCGCCAGCCGCTGGGGATCACCATTGTCGGCGGCCTGGTGATGAGCCAGCTGCTGACGCTGTACACCACGCCGGTGGTCTATCTGTTCTTCGACCGCCTGCGGCTGCGCTTTTCGCGTAAAAACAGAGAAACGGTAAACGGGTAAATGACAGAGCTTCCCAGCAACGTTCGCTGGCAATTATGGATAGTCGCCTTCGGCTTCTTTATGCAGTCGCTGGATACGACCATCGTCAACACCGCCCTCCCCTCCATGGCGAAAAGCCTCGGGGAGAGCCCGCTGCATATGCACATGGTGATTGTCTCCTACGTGCTGACGGTTGCCGTGATGCTGCCCGCCAGCGGCTGGCTGGCCGATAAGGTCGGCGTGCGGAATATCTTCTTTACCGCCATCGTGCTGTTTACCACCGGCTCGCTATTTTGCGCGCAGGCCAACACCCTCGACCAGTTGGTCATGGCGCGCGTGCTGCAGGGCATCGGCGGGGCAATGATGGTGCCCGTCGGGCGACTAACGGTGATGAAGATTGTGCCGCGCGAGCAGTACATGGCGGCGATGACCTTTGTCACCCTGCCCGGTCAGGTGGGGCCGCTGCTTGGGCCTGCGCTGGGCGGTATGCTGGTGGAGTACGCCTCCTGGCACTGGATCTTCTTAATCAATCTCCCGGTAGGCATCATCGGCGCGATGGCCACCCTGGCGCTGATGCCGAACTACAAAATGCAGACCCGGCGCTTTGATTTCTTCGGCTTTATTCTGCTGGCGGCGGGCATGGCCACGCTTACCCTGGCACTCGACGGGCAAAAGGGGCTGGGGATTTCGACCCTGATGCTCGGGTTGCTGGTGGTTATCGGCATTTCCACCATTGCAGGGTATTTGTGGCATGCTCGCAGCAATGACCAGGCGCTGTTCAGCCTGAACTTGTTTAAAAACCCTACCTACCGTCTCGGGCTGTTCGGCAGCTTTGCCGGACGCGTCGGCAGCGGCATGCTGCCGTTTATGACGCCCGTTTTTCTGCAAATTGGCATGGGCTTTTCGCCATTCCACGCGGGCCTGATGATGATCCCAATGGTGCTCGGCAGCATGGGGATGAAGCGCATGGTGGTGCAGGTGGTGAACCGCTTTGGCTACCGTCACGTGCTGGTGGCCGCCACGCTGGGGCTGGCGCTGGTCAGCCTGCTGTTTATGGCCGTGGCGCTGATGGGCTGGTACTACGTCCTGCCGCTGGTGCTGTTCTGCCAGGGGATCATCAACTCCATGCGCTTCTCGTCGATGAATACCCTGACGCTGAAGGACCTGCCGGACGATCTGGCGAGCAGCGGCAACAGCCTGCTGTCGATGATTATGCAGCTCTCCATGAGCGTGGGCGTGACGATCGCGGGGTTGCTGCTCGGCATGTACGGCCAGCACCATCTCAGCGTCGACACGCCGGTGGCGCATCAGGTCTTTATGTATACCTACCTCAGCATGGCGGTCATCATCGCCCTGCCCGCGTTCATCTTCGCCCGCGTGCCGGATGATACCAGCAAGAACGTCGTGATTAGGCGCGGCAAAAGGAGTGGCTCATGAAATTCTGGCGTCCGGGTATTACCGGCAAGCTCTTTCTGGCGATTTTTGCCACCTGTATTGTTTTGCTGATCACCATGCACTGGGCGGTGCGGGTCAGCTTTGAGCGCGGCTTTATTGATTACATCAAGCATGGCAATGAGCAGCGTTTGCAGGGCTTAAGCGATGCGCTGAGTGAACAGTACGCCCAGCACGGCAACTGGCGTTTTCTGCGCAATAACGACCGCTTTATTTTCCAGATCCTGCGCTCGCTGGAGCACGATACCGGTGACGACCGTCCGGGCCCGGGCATGCCGCCGCACGGCTGGCGCACCCAGTTCTGGGTGATCGACCAGGACATGCGCCCCCTGGTTGGCCCGCGCGCGCCGATACCGCCGGACGGCACCCGTCGGGCGATTAAAGTGAATAACGCGACCGTCGGCTGGGTTATCGCCTCGCCGGTGGAGCGCCTGACGCGCAACACCGACATCAACTTTGACCGCCAGCAGCGTCGCACAAGCTGGCTGATTGTCGCCCTCTCCACGCTGCTCGCCGCGCTCGCCACCTTCCCGCTGGCGCGCGGCCTGCTCGCCCCGGTAAAACGTCTGGTGGAAGGCACGCACAAGCTCGCCGCCGGGGATTTCACCACCCGCGTCGATACCCGCAGCCAGGACGAACTGGGCAAGCTGGCGCAGGACTTTAACCAGCTCGCCAGCACCCTGGAGAAGAACCAGCAGATGCGCCGCGACTTTATGGCCGACATTTCACACGAGCTGCGTACGCCGCTGGCGGTGCTGCGCGGCGAGCTCGAAGCCATTCAGGACGGCGTGCGCCAGTTTACGCCGGAATCGGTGGCTTCCCTACAGGCGGAGGTGGGCACGCTCACCAAGCTGGTGGACGATCTCCACCAGCTCTCCATGTCCGACGAAGGCGCGCTGGCCTACCAGAAGGCGCCCATAGACGTCATTAACGTGCTGGAAGTGGCGAGCGGCGCCTTCCGCGAGCGCTTTGCCAGCCGCAACCTGAAAATCGACCTCTCCCTGCCGGACAGCGCGGTGGTGTTTGGCGACAAAGATCGGCTGATGCAGCTGTTCAACAACCTGCTGGAAAACAGCCTGCGCTACACCGACAGCGGCGGCGGGCTGCTGATTTCCGGCAGACAGGAAAACGGGCGCTTTGCCCTCACCTTCGCCGATTCCGCCCCCGGCGTGCAGGACGCGCAGCTGGGAAAACTGTTCGAGCGCTTTTACCGTACCGAAGGCTCCCGCAACCGCGCCAGCGGCGGTTCCGGCCTGGGGCTGGCGATTTGCGTTAACATCGTCGAGGCGCATAATGGCACGATCCGCGCCGCCCATTCGCCTTTTGGCGGGGTTAGCATTACAGTAGAGTTACCTCTGGAACGGGATTTATCGAGAGAAGTATGACCGAGTTACCGATTGACGAAAACACGCCGCGCATTTTGATCGTCGAAGACGAACCCAAGCTGGGACAGCTGCTGATCGACTATTTACGCGCGGCCAGCTATGCCCCGTCTCTGATCGGCCACGGCGACCAGGTGCTGCCGTACGTGCGCCAGACTCCGCCGGATCTGATCCTGCTGGATTTAATGCTGCCTGGCGTTGATGGCCTGACCCTGTGCCGGGAAATTCGCCGCTTCTCCGACGTACCGATCGTCATGGTCACCGCCAAAATTGAAGAGATTGACCGCCTGCTGGGGCTCGAAATCGGCGCGGACGATTATATCTGCAAACCCTACAGCCCGCGTGAAGTGGTCGCCCGCGTGAAAACCATTCTGCGCCGCTGCAGGCCGCAGCGCGAGCTTCAGGTGCTGGACGCCGAAAGTCCGCTGATTGTGGATGAAAGCCGCTTCCAGGCGAGCTGGCGCGGCAAGCTGCTGGACCTGACGCCTGCGGAGTTCCGCCTGCTGAAAACCCTCTCCCACGAGCCGGGAAAAGTCTTCTCCCGCGAACAGCTGCTGAACCATCTGTATGACGATTACCGCGTCGTGACCGACCGCACCATCGACAGCCACATCAAAAACCTGCGCCGCAAGCTGGAGGCGCTGGACGCCGAACAGTCGTTTATTCGCGCGGTGTATGGCGTGGGGTATCGCTGGGAAGCGGATGCGTGCAGGATAGCCTAGCCAGCAGAGGGTCAATCCAGGCCGGGTAAGGCGAAACCGCCACCCGGCACAATAACTTTACCTCCCTGCCCCGCAGCGCTACAATGCCCGCCCTTAAAGTGGGGGATCTCCCCTTACCGCTGCACCAGGTGCACGCGGATCTGACCTGTCATCAGAACGAGAACAAACATGTTTAAACCGGAACTCCTTTCCCCGGCGGGAACGCTGCAAAATATGCGTTACGCTTTCGCCTATGGCGCCGACGCCGTGTATGCGGGCCAGCCGCGCTACTCGCTGCGCGTGCGTAATAACGAATTCAACCACGAGAACCTGCAGCTCGGCATCAACGAGGCGCACGCTCTGGGTAAAAAATTCTACGTGGTGGTCAACATCGCGCCGCACAACGCCAAGCTGAAAACGTTCATCCGTGACCTGAAGCCGGTGGTGGATATGGGGCCGGACGCGCTGATCATGTCGGACCCGGGTTTAATCATGCTGGTTCGGGAGAACTTCCCGGAGATGGATATCCACCTCTCCGTACAGGCTAACGCCGTCAACTGGGCGACGGTGAAGTTCTGGAAGCAGATGGGGCTGACCCGCGTCATCCTGTCCCGCGAGCTTTCGCTGGAAGAGATCGAAGAGATCCGCACCCAGGTGCCGGATATGGAAATCGAAATCTTCGTTCACGGCGCGCTGTGCATGGCCTACTCCGGCCGCTGCCTGCTCTCCGGCTATATCAACAAGCGCGACCCGAACCAGGGCACCTGCACCAACGCCTGCCGCTGGGAATATAACGTCCAGGAAGGCAAAGAGGACGACATCGGCAACATCGTCCACAAGCACGAGCCGATCCCGGTGACCAACGTTGAGCCTACGCTGGGCATCGGCGCGCCAACCGACAGCGTGTTTATGATTGAAGAAGCCAAACGTCCGGGCGAGTACATGACCGCCTTTGAAGACGAGCACGGCACCTACATCATGAACTCGAAAGATCTGCGCGCCATCGCCCACGTCGAGCGCCTGACCCAGATGGGCGTCCACTCCCTGAAGATTGAAGGGCGCACCAAATCCTATTACTACTGCGCGCGTACCGCACAGGTGTACCGTAAAGCCATCGACGATGCGGCCGCCGGTAAACCGTTCGATACCAGCCTGCTGGAAACGCTGGAAGGCCTGGCGCACCGCGGCTATACCGAAGGCTTCCTGCGCCGTCACACCCACGACGACTACCAGAACTACGAGCACGGCTACTCCGTTTCCGAGCGCCAGCAGTTTGTCGGTGACTTCACCGGCGAGCGCAAAGGCGCGCTGGCGGCCGTGGCGGTGAAAAACAAGTTCACCAAAGGCGACAGCCTGGAGCTGATGACCCCGCAGGGCAACATGAACTTCACGCTGGAGCATCTGGAAAACGGCAAAGGCGAAGCGATTGAGGTCGCGCCGGGCGACGGGCACACCGTCTGGCTGCCGGTTCCGGAAGAGGTGGAGCTGAAGTTCGCACTGCTGATGCGTAACTTCAACGGTGAAAGCACCCGAAACCCACACGGCAAATAGTCAATCAGGGAAATTTTTTCGCGCTGGGATAATTCTTAGAATCGGATCACATACCGCTTCGTTCAATACGGGTATTATCCCCCCGCTGAAAAACATAACCCATAAATGCTAGCTGTACCAGGAACCACCTCCTTAGCCTGCGTAATCTCCCTTACGCGGGCTTATTTTTTGCCTTCTCTCTCCTCAATCCAGGCAATGAGTTCGTCGATTTGCTTCTCTGAGAACACGGCGATCCCATTCTCAGCGAGCAACGACGCAGCAACCCCCTCCCCGCTTTCTGTATACCGCGAAACGATCCGTCATAAATAAACTCACTGCCGCACGTTGGGCTGCCATCGGTTAACAATGCAGCGCTACACCCCGACGCCTGAGCAGCGCGTAGCGCGAGCCAGGCTGCAAGCTGATAATGTGCGGTCACATCCTGCCCGGTATTTTCCATAATTCTGGCTTGCCCGAGCATCACGTTTTTCCCATCAGCAGACATAATCTCTGCCGGTGGACGAGGCACAGGCAACCCGGCTGCAAGCTCTGGGCAGTGGATAACCAGACGTTGTTCCTGTTGCCAGCGAGCGAGTTGCGCGTTCATTCGCGCTTTTTCACTTCCGTTATAACGGACCCTGAAGCCCATCAGGCAAGCGCTTACCAAAATTTTATTCATCATCACTTTCCTGTGATTACATTAATCTCATCGCTGAAGTGTAACGCGCTTTTGTGCCTGTTTTGTTCCTTTCATCCTGTTCTTACCCGCTTTTTCCCTCTCTGCTATACACTCTTACTAACGCTAAAAAAGGGAGCAGCGCGGATGGCAACCTATCCAGACAGTTTATTGATTCTCAACGGCAAAAGTGCAGGCAACGATCTGCTGCGTCAGGCCATTCAGGGTTTGCGTGACGACGGGGCGCGCATACACGTAAGGGTAACCTGGGAAAAAGGCGACGCGGCACGCTATATCAATGAAGCCCTCGGGCTTGGCGTTGAGACCATCATTTCCGGCGGCGGCGATGGCACCATCAATGAGATCGCGTCAGCGCTGATCGACCTGCCCCCGGCAGACCGCCCGGTGATGGGTATTTTACCGCTCGGCACCGCCAATGATTTTGCCACCAGCGCCGGGATCCCGGAGGCGTTAGAGAAAGCGCTTCAGCTGGCGATCCTCGGTAAAACGACCGCGGTAGATATTGCGCAGGTGAATGACAAAACCTGCTTTATCAATATGGCCACCGGCGGGTTCGGCACGCGCATCACCAGCGAAACGCCGGAAAAACTGAAGGCTGCGCTGGGCGGCGTGTCGTATCTGATCCACGGTCTGATGCGCATGGATACCCTCAAGCCTGACCGCTGCGAAATTCGCGGCGAAGATTTCCAGTGGCAGGGCGACGCGCTGGTCATTGGCATTGGCAATGGGCGTCAGGCAGGCGGCGGGCAGCAGCTGTGCCCGGAGGCGCTGATCAATGACGGTCAGCTACAGCTGCGGATTTTCACGGGTGACGGCCTGCTGCCCGCGCTGTTTACCACGCTGACGCAGCCGGAAGAGAGTCCGAATATCATTGACGGGAAATCCGCATGGTTTGAGGTAAATGCCCCGCACGGTATGACCTTTAACCTCGACGGGGAACCGCTCAGCGGGACGCAGTTCCGCATTGAGGTGTTGCCCGGCGCGCTGCAGTGTCGGTTGCCGCCAGACTGTGTGCTTTTGCGCTGATGGTATTGCCGGGTGGCGGCTACGCCTTACCCGGCCTACGCTTCGCCCTCAGGTCAGGCAATCGTGACTTTGCTGTCCAGATAGACGTCCTGAACCGCATTGATCAGCTTCACGCCGTCAGCCATCGATTTCTTAAACGCCTTACGGCCCAGGATCAGCCCCATGCCGCCCGCGCGTTTGTTGATTACCGCAGTACGCACCGCGTCTGACAGATCGGTATCGCCGCCCGCCGCGCCGCCGGAGTTAATCAGCCCTGCGCGGCCCATGTAGCAGTTCGCCAGCTGGTAGCGCACCAGGTCGATCGGGTTATCGCTGGTCAGCTTGCTGTAAACGCGGTCATCGGTGTAACCAAAGTTCACTGCTTTATATCCGCCATTATTCTCGGCCATTTTCTGCTTCACGATATCCGCGCCGATGGTCGCCGCCAGATGGTTCGCCTGGCCGGTAAGATCGGCCGACACGTGGTAATCCACACCGTCTTTTTTGAACGCCGAGTTGCGCAGGTACGCCCACAGCACGGTCACCATACCCAGCTCGTGCGCGCGCTCAAACGCCGCAGAGATCTCTTCAATCTGACGACGAGACTGTTCTGAGCCAAAATAGATGGTCGCCCCAACGGCAACCGCCCCCATATTGAACGCCTGCTCGACGCTGGCATAGAGCGTCTGGTCATATTCGGTGGGGTAGCTCAGGGTTTCATTGTGGTTCAGCTTCACGAGGAACGGAATGCGGTGGGCATAGCGACGCGAGACGGAGGCCAGCACGCCGTAGGTGGACGCCACGCAGTTACAGCCCGCTTCAATCGCCAGCTCAACAATGTTCTTGGGATCGAAATAGAGCGGATTCGCCGCGAAGGAGGCGCCCGCCGAGTGCTCAACGCCCTGGTCTACCGGCAGAATAGAGAGATATCCGGTGCCGCCGAGCCGACCGGTGTTATAGAGCGTCTGCATATTTCTTAGCACGGCAGGCGGACGGTTGTTATCGACCATCACGCGGTCAACGTAGTCATGACCAGGCAGATACAGCTGGTCGGCTGGAATGGTCATACAACGATGCTGTAAAAGGCTGTCGGCGTCTTTGCCAAGCAACTGCGCAATATCAGTCATGTGATACTCCCGTAAGTTCGACGTCATGTCGGTGTGCGTTTATCCAGTCCCATCTTTTATGGGCAGACTAAGCCTGGTACCGACTTAACAGATTTTCCACCCTTTGCAATTTTTTTCAGCACAATCTGCTGGCTCGATTCGTGTACAACAAAACTGTTACATTGATCAAACAATCGCCACAAAGGTATTTAAAAGGTATTATTGAATGGTATGTTAAAGGCGTACCCTCTCTGACATGCAGGATTAAAAAATGAAAACGAAAGTCCAACTGTCATTCATGATGTTTGTTGAATGGTTTATCTGGGGCGCGTGGTTTGTGCCGCTGTGGCTGTGGCTGAGCAAAAGCGGTTTTACCGCCGGGGAAATCGGCTGGTCTTATGCCTGTACCGCCATTGCCGCTATCCTCTCCCCAATTCTGGTCGGATCGCTGACGGACCGCTTCTTCGCCGCACAGAAAGTACTGGCGGTGCTGATGTTTGCCGGCGCGATTCTGATGTACTTCGCGGCACAGCAAACCCAGTTCAGTACCTTCTTCCCGCTGCTGCTGGTTTACTCCCTGACCTACATGCCCACCATCGCGCTGACCAACAGCATTGCCTTCGCCAACGTGGACGACGTCGAGGCCGATTTTCCGCGCATCCGCGTGATGGGTACGATCGGCTGGATCGCCTCCGGGCTGGCGTGCGGCTTCCTGCCGCAGATGCTGGGCTATAGCGATATTTCCGATACCAATATTCCGCTGCTGATGACCGCCGCCAGCTCCGCCCTGCTCGGCGTCTTTGCCCTGTTCCTGCCGAACACGCCGCCGAAAAGTACCGGCAAGCTGGACTTCAAAGTGATGCTGGGGCTGGACGCGCTGATCCTGCTGCGCGACAAAAACTTCCTCGTGTTCTTTTTCTGCTCGTTCCTGTTCGCCATGCCGCTGGCCTTCTACTACATTTTCGCCAACGGCTATCTCACTGAAGTGGGGATGAAAAACGCCACCGGCTGGATGACGCTCGGCCAGTTCTCTGAAATCTTCTTTATGCTGGCGCTGCCGTTCTTTACCAAACGCTTTGGTATTAAGAAGGTCTTACTGCTGGGTCTGATCACGGCCGCCATCCGCTACGGGTTCTTCGTTTACGGCGGTGCGGAACAGTACTTCACCTACGCCCTGCTGTTCCTCGGCATTCTGCTGCACGGCGTGAGCTACGACTTCTACTACGTTACCGCGTACATCTACGTGGATAAAAAAGCGCCGGTGCACATGCGTACCGCCGCGCAAGGCCTGATTACGCTGTGCTGCCAGGGCTTTGGTAGCCTGCTGGGTTACCGCCTGGGCGGCGTGATGATGGAAAAAATGTTCGCCTACAAAGAGCCGGTGAGGGGGCTGACCTTCAACTGGGCCGGAATGTGGACATTTGGCGCAATCATGATTGCCGTGATTGCCGTGCTGTTTATGCTGTTTTTCCGCGAATCGGACAAAGAGATCGCTGCAATTGCGGTGGTTGATGGCGATGCCGCGCTGACACAAGGGGAAGTTAAATGAAACAAGAACGTGTTCTCGGTGCCCTTTACGGGCAGGCGTTAGGGGATGCGATGGGCATGCCGTCGGAGCTGTGGCCGAGAAAGCGCGTCAAAGCGCACTTCGGCTGGATCGACCGCTTTTTACCCGGCCCGGCAGAAAATAACGCGGCCTGCTATTTCGGGCAGGCAGAGTTCACCGACGATACCTCAATGGCGCTGTGCCTGGCCGATGCGATCATCGAGTGCGACGGGGAGATTAACGCAGACGTTATCGGCAAGCATATCCTTAACTGGGCGCTCGATTTCGACGCGTTCAACAAGAACGTGCTTGGCCCCACTTCCAAAATCGCGCTGAATGCGATTCGTGACGGGAAACCGGTCAGCGCGCTGGAGAACAACGGCGTGACGAACGGGGCGGCGATGCGCGCCTCCCCGCTGGGCTGCCTGCTCCCGGCGACGCGGCTGGAACACTTTGTTGAACAGGTGGCGCAGGCCTCCAGCCCGACCCATAAATCGGACCTCGCGATTGCCGGCGCGGTGGTGATGGCCTGGGCGGTTTCCCGCGCCATCGACGGCGAAAGCTGGCAGAACATCGTTGATGCCCTGCCGGGGATCGCCCGCTATGCGCAGGAGATGAAAACCACCACCTTCAGCGCGTCGCTGGCGGCGCGTATTGAGCTGGCGCTTAAGACCGTACGGGAAGCCAACGGTATTGAGTCCGCCAGCGAGCAGGTTTATCAGCTGATTGGCGCGGGAACCAGCACCATTGAGTCCGTTCCGGCGGCCATTGCGATGGTGGAACTGGCAGGAACCGACCCGAACCGCTGCGCCATCTTATGCGCCAATCTGGGCGGTGATACGGACACTATTGGCGCCATGGCGACGGCCATCTGCGGCGCGCTCCACGGCGTGCAGGCGATTGATCCGGCGCTCAAAGCCGAACTCGACGCCGTCAACCAGCTTAACTTCGGCCATTATTGCGAGAAACTGCTGCACTTCAGGGAGCAAAGGGAGGGCGTATGAAGGCATTTGCCCAACGTCTCGAAAATCTGCACGCCACGCGCCCGGTGACGGTGCTGGGCGCCGCGGTGATTGACGTCATCGCCGACGCCTACGCCCTGCCCTGGCGCGGGTGCGATATCGAACTTAAGCAGCAGGGCGTGAATATTGGCGGCTGCGCGCTGAACATTGCCATCGCCCTGAAACGCCTCGGGATCGCCGCGCAAAATGCCCTTCCCGTCGGCCATGGCGTGTGGGCGGATATTATCCGCAACGCCATGGCGAAGCAGGATCTGCACAGCGCCGTAGAGGCTGAAACCGGCGACAACGGCTGGTGTCTGGCGCTGGTGGAGCCTGACGGCGAGCGCACCTTTATGTCCTTTAGCGGCGTGGAAAACCAGTGGCAGCAGCGCTGGCTGGATGCGCTTCACGTTCCGCAAAACAGCCTGGTTTATCTCTCCGGCTACCAGCTGGCCTCGCCGTGCGGCGAGCTGCTGACAGGCTGGCTGGAGGGATTACAGGACGTGACGGCCTTTATCGATTTCGGCCCACGCATCGCGGATGTTCCTGATGCGCTGATGGAGAGAATCATGGCCTGCAGGCCAATCGTGTCGCTCAATCGTCAGGAAGCGGGGCTCGCGGCTGAAAGACTGGGTGTGGAGGCTGAAAACCTCGGTGCGGAGTGGCAGCAGCGCTTCGGCGCCGCGCTGATTGTGCGCCATGATAAAGACGGTGCTACGTGGTATGACGGTGACGCCTCGGGCGTTGTTCCGGCGTTTCCGGCTACGGTTGTGGATACCATTGGTGCAGGCGACAGCCACGCGGGCGGCACGCTGGCCGGGCTGGCTGCGGGTTGGTCACTGGCAGATGCCGTTCTGCTGGGGAATGCCGTGGCGTCATGGGTGGTCAGCCACCGCGGCGGGGATTGCGCCCCGACGCGCGAGGTACTACTCCTCGCACACAAAGACGTATAGATCGCTGCGACAGTAGCTGATGCTGTACTCAATCGGCCGGTGCTGCTGGTCAAGCGCGACCTGCTTGATCACCAGCACCGGTATTTTTTCGTCCATCTTAATGTGCGCCTGAAACTCGCTGTCGGGCATGCGGGCGCTCACCCTTGAGCGGGTGCGCTGCGGGAAGATATTCTGACTGCGGAAGTAGTCATAGAGCGAAATGCCAATCGCATCCGGGTCGGGAATTAACCCGACGGGGACCCAGGACTCTTCAATCGACACCGCATCATCATCGACATAGCGAATGCGCTTGAGCAAAAAGACCTCGCTGTCCGGGGAGATCGACAGGTGGTTGGCCACCTCTTCCGGACACTTCACCACCCGCTTGTTGACCCAGAGCGTATTCGGCTTCTTGCCGCGCAGCACCACCTGCTGGGAAAAACCGCGCGCCTCTTTCAGCGAATATTCGAAGATATTGTTGATTTGCGTGCCATAGCCACGGGCGCGCGTCACCACGCCCTCTTCTTCCAGCGCCTGCATCGCTTTACGCACGGTGATGCGCGACACCCCGGTCAACTGGCTCAGATCGCGCTCGCCGGGCAAAATATTCCCGTGCTCCAGCACCCCGCTGCGCACCGCATTTTTTACCGTTTCGGCAAACTTCAGGTACAGCGGCGTGTTATCGGGCGCGGCGATCCGTTCATTCAGTTGAGCGATTAACCGGGTATGCGCTTGTTCCATCTCTGTTTTCTCAGGCGTGATGTATTCTGCCAGTATACTGGCTTACCACCATGCATGAAAATGGTGTACCGGCCCAATACCGTGACCGACTTCCAGAGTATCGGCTTTTGCCAGCGCCGCCGAGAGCCAGGCTTTTGCTTCGCTAACCGTATCGGCCCAGCTTTCATGACGTGGGCGCAGCGCCGCCAGTGCGGCCGAGAGCGTACAACCCGTGCCGTGGGTATTTTTGGTCTGCACGCGCGGCGCGGTAAAGCGTACTTCGCCGTCGCGGGTAAAGAGCCAGTCCGGACTTTCCGGATCATCAAGATGCCCGCCCTTCATCAGCACCGCCCCGCAGCCCATCGCCAGCAGCGCATTGCCCTGCTCTTTCATTTCCCGTTCAGTTTGCGCGTGCGGCGCGCCCAGCAGCGCGGCGGCTTCCGGAAGATTGGGCGTGATGAGCGCCACCTGCGGCAGCAGCTTATTGCGCAGCGTCTCGACGGCGGAGGCGGAGAGCAGCGGATCGCCGCTTTTTGCCAGCATGACCGTATCCAGCACCACGTTTTGCACCTGATAGCGCTTAAGCCGTTCGGCCACCGCTTCCACAATGTCCGTTTCGGCCAGCATGCCGATCTTGGTGGTATCAATACGCACGTCGCTGAACACCGAATCCAGCTGCGCGGCAACAAAATCTGGCTCGATGCGGTAGACCGACTGCACGCCGCACGTGTTTTGCGCCACCAGCGCGGTGATGACCGAGCAGCCGTACGCGCCCAGCGCCGAGAAGGTTTTCAGGTCTGCCTGGATACCCGCGCCGCCGCTGGGATCGGTGCCGGCAATGGTCAGGGCGTTAATCCGCTTCATGCCTGCTCCTCCAGCGTGTAGAGCGCGTCGAGGAACGCGCTGGCAAAACTGCCCGGGCCGCGCGAGTGCGCAACGGCCACCGTTCCGGCCCGCTTCATCCATCCGCAGGCGGCGGCGATGTTATCCAGCCGGTCACCCGGCAGCGAGCAACTCGCCGCCACAACGGCAGAGAGCGCGCACCCGGTTCCCACCACGCGCGTCATCAGCGGGTCACCGCCGGTTACCGTTCGGGTGCGTTGCCCGTCCGTGATGTAGTCCACCTCGCCGGTGACCACCACAATCGTATTGATCTGCCGTGCCAGCGCCTGGGCAGCAGGCACCGCGCTGGCGGCGGTATCGGTCGTATCGACGCCGCGCCCGCCCGCGCTCATCCCGGCGAGGGCAAGGATTTCGGAAGCATTGCCGCGAATGGCGGCCGGTTTCAGGGCAAGGATTTGATGGCAAAACCGGGTGCGGAACGCCAGGGCGCCCACGGCAACCGGGTCCAGCGTCCAGGGTTTGCCTGCCGCTACCGCACTTTCAATAGCACGACGCATCGACTGGGCGCGCGGCGCGGTCAGCGTGCCAACGTTAACCAGCAGCGCATCGGCTATCGCGGCAAACTGCTCGGCCTCTTCGGCCTCGATCACCATCGCCGGAGATGCGCCCAGTGCCAGCAAAACGTTGGCCGTAAAGGTCTGTACGACGTCATTCGTCATACAGTGGGTCAGCGGAGAACGGGTTCGGAAGTGGTGTAAAACGTGTAAATCGAGCAGGTCAGGCTGCATGGGTTCGCTCCTGCCTTGCGTGAAGAAGCGATGACCGGGAAGGCATCTGACTTCCCTACGCTGGCATTATCCAGATCAGGTAATACGGGTATTTCTCAGCCTTCACAAAGAAGGGCACCCCGAGTCAAAATACTTTTAAAACAATGATTTATTAAAATCAATGTTCTCAATCAGTGTAACCGTGGCCACAGGCCAGGCGCAAGGAGTTTTGATTTATCACGGCAGCGTTCGCGTTATGAATCTCCCTAAACACGTTTTCGCTAGCATCTTCAACATAAATATTTTTTCCTGGTATATCCCGGAACAAAAATGAGCTGAGTTCATTTTCATTCGAAGCTGATGAAAGGTTCGATAATAAATAATCGGCAAAAACCCATAAATTTACATAAACTGTTATGTGTATTATTAACCCATTTTAATCAAAACACTTAAATACAATTAATGTATTAGTGTTTTATATCTAATTTCACCTCCATCAATTATAAACGGCTATCTTATTGTATTATAAGATTATTAAGCCGAGCCTTTCTGGATCGACTCGTTTAGCTATTCCTGCTATTTATGATTTAGATCAATAATCAAAATTACACATTCATAGATAGTTACTGCACGTTACGAAATAAGTTATCAAACCAAAATCATCAACCTTATTATCGAATTTATACAGATATAACAAGACGTTGTATCTTCCCGCCAGGATAGCGCCCTTACTTTATTTTTTCTTGTAGTGATGATGAGAGCTTTAAAATGAACTATTTAAATACAACAGCTATCGCTGTTTTTGGTTTTGTGTTCGCTGGTTCAATGAATACTGCAAATGCTGCGGAAGTAAACGTAAACCTTTACGATAACGTCAATAATCCAGGTGCTCACATTCAAATTCAGGGTACCGATAAAACCGCCTATAACCTTGATAACATCGAGGGGAGTAACATTAAGCAAGACGGGCAAATCTATAACCTTCAGGGCGATATTGAAAGAGCAAATACAGCTATTAATAAAGCACAAGATACAGCTAACACCGCTCAAGATGGCGTAAACGCTAACACTCAAGCGCTGGCAGGTAAGGTAGATAAAAGCATTTTCAACGCCGATCAGGATAGACAAGATCACGCCCTTCAGGATGCCTCTGACAAAGCGACTCAGGCATTTAATACGGGCGCTTATGCGCAATCTTTAGCGGTTGATGCACAAACGGTAGCCGCTGCTAACAAAGCTGCTGTTGCTAACGTTCAGTCACGCCAGCAAGCACAAGAAACGACGATTCAGAATCACAGCGCACAATTAGCGAATCATGAATCACGTATTACTGCGTTAGAGAGTCAAAATAACGCTAAGTTCTCTTCTCTGGAGAATCAGCAGAATGAGGATCGCAAGGAATATCGTGCTGGTATCGCTGGCGCTGCTTCTCTTGCTGGTTTGCATTACGTTGATACCGATAACGCGGTTGCCGTCGGTGCTGCCAACTTCAAAGATGCGCAAGGTTACGCAGTCGGTTACCGTCATAAGTTCGCTGAGAATATAGCCGCTACCCTCTCTACATCAGGTACATCCAACGGTGATGAAATTGTTGCGGCGTCCGCATCTTACGGATGGTGATTTAACAATATTAAATTAAAATGCCAGCAAACCGCCAATCAGCTAAAAAACTCACCATTGAGTTTAATTAGCTGGCTATAACTCAATACATTGCTGCTAGCACAAAAATGACAAAGTACATTTTTATTTCCGCTGTTTTGTATCTCACTTTTATTTTATTAGGGATATGGATCGGCTTGATGTTAGGCACCTATATTTATAATTGTAATTACTGAGGCAATAATGAAAAAGTTAATGATGGTAGCGGCTATATTATCTCTTGCTGCGTGTTCCTCACCAGCTCAACGGATGGCTGATTGTCAAAGCAAAGGAGTGAGTAAAGATGCTTGTTATAGTGCAGAGCAAAACCGCACCACAGCCATTAACGCTGCGGCTGAAAAACAGGCTTTAGAGAATGCTGCTCAACTTGCACAGTCAGCGCACAGGCGCCTTCCTGAAGGCTGCACTCAGGTTATGGATGCTGCCGGTCGTTGTGATAGCAAGCCAGCCAAAGTAAGCGGTGATTTAAAAAAGTTATCAGGTGATGCGGATCACGTTATGAATAAGCCTGTCTCTGATGCTGCTGAATATCTGCTTTCGAAAGGCTGGAAGCCAAATAAAGGTTCATGGCACAAGGGTAGCTATATTATGCAGCTGGTTGTCGAAAAAGAGAGAGTTGTAAACGCACAATTATCAAAAATGTGATCTTTGCAGGACGCTACCACCTGATAAGATTTACGTAGCCCCATGTTTATGGGGCTTTGTTTTAGCTCGTTAATAGATTTACTCCAGCAGCCACGCCCCGCCGTGAATAAGCGATGCCCCTCCCATCCAGGCAAATAACGCCAGCTCGCGGCAGTCGGCATCAGGATATATACGGCTGCTGAGGCACGCCTCACCCTCGTTAACAAACACTTCCACGGAGGAGCTATCAAAGAACAAACGAAGATTAAGCGCGTTGCTAAGGTTAAGCGCGACGCTTCGGGTCCCGCACAGGCCATACTGCGGATAGTCTCGCTCCAGCACCAGGCGCTGCATCTGCGCATCAACATAAAGGCGTAACCCGTCGCCAAGACGAATGCCGTACTGCTCCGCGCTGCTGTTGGCGCAATCCCACTGCAGAATGACCTCCATCGCATCGCAGTGTTCCACCAGCGTCATCTGCTGGTTATTAAGCGTACTTATCGGCCAGGGGAACCACGCCCCGCGCAGGCTTTCAACTTCTCTGGCTGGCTGCATTTGCAGATGGTTATCGGCACTCAGCGTCAGCTCGCGCGGTAAGGAGAGCATACCTGCCCAGCCATCCTCCTGTTCCGGCTGCGGGGATTCCCACATGTCCAGCCAGCCGATGACGATGCGTCGGCCATCCGGCGTCAGGAAACTTTGCGGCGCATAGAAATCATGCCCGTAGTCCATCTCCACAAATTCACCTTCACGCACAAAAGGCTGACCAGGCTGCCATTCGCCTACCAGA
Organism: Enterobacter sp. SST3; assembly: GCF_000286655.1. NCBI lineage: Bacteria > Pseudomonadati > Pseudomonadota > Gammaproteobacteria > Enterobacterales > Enterobacteriaceae > Enterobacter > Enterobacter sp. SST3. Next base: position 33,629 of record NZ_ALNS01000013.1, read on the forward strand.
TAGCCGCTCTGGAAGAGATTGCGATGTTTAAATCCGTCTGCCGCCAGTCCCTGAGGCGAAAACATCAGCACGCGTTTACCATTGAGAGTGAAAAAGTCCGGGCATTCCCACATATAACCCAGCTCTTTTTCAGCCACCGCGAGCACGCCCCTGTCCTGCCACTCGCGCAGATCGGCAGACCGGTACACACGCACCTGGCCCGTATCCCCCTCGCGCGCGCCAACGACCATGTACCACCACGCCCCTTCACGCCATACCTTCGGATCGCGGAAGTGATGCAGCCCGGGCGGTGTATCAATGACTGTCCCGTGCCGCACAAAATGGATGCCGTCACGGCTGGTTGCCAGGCACTGAACCTGGTAGAGATTAGCCTCATCGTCTGGATCGCCGTGGAATTTGTGGCCGGTGTAAATCAGCGCCAGCGTGTCGCCATCCACCACCGCTGAGCCGGAAAAACAGCCGTCCTTGTCGTCCGGCCCTTCCGGGGCCAGCGCAACCGGCAGGTGCTCCCAGCGGACTAAATCTTTGCTGCGCGCATGGCCCCAGTGCATTGGCCCCCACTGGGTCGAATACGGATGGTGCTGATAAAAGGCGTGATACCAGCCGTCAAACCAGACCAGGCCGTTCGGGTCGTTCATCCAGCCAGCACGCGCGGCGAGGTGGTAACGGGGGTACCAGCGCAGGTTAAGCCCTTCGCGCCTGGACTGCAGTTCCTGTTCTGCTTTCGTAATGGAATACATCATTTCTCTACTCTTTCGATCAGATGGTGGAAGGTTGCGGCATGAGCGGGTCAGAAGAGGACCTACCCGAGCGCAACAGGAAGATGGAGATAAACGTGGTGCTGAAGACCAGTAGCCCCATGATGAGATAGGACTGGGCAAAGCCGTATTTCTCATAGCTGTAACCTGCCAGCGGCGACAGCACCGAGGCAATCACCGAGCTTGTACAGGCAAAGCCCACCAGATAGAGGGTGGAAGAGAGCCGCTTATCAAAATGCAGGCTGTTGTATTTAAAGATGGAGACCAGCAAAACGGGCAGTTCAACCGCGTGCAATAGCTTGGTAATGGAGATCAATACCGGTCCCTCAACCAGACCCGATGCCACCATACGCATCGCCATCACCATTCCGGCGAAAATCAGGCCGTTTTTCGCACCGAGGCGATTCACCAGCCACGGGGCGCAGAACATGCCCGCCGCTTCCAGGAAAACCTGAAAGGAGTTGAGATAGCCGTACATGGCGTTTCCTTCCTGCAACGTCGGGAACTGTGAGGAGAAATAGACCGGGAACTGCTGGTCGTAGACGCCGTAAATACAGGTGCCAATAACGAAAAACACCAGCGCCCAGAAGCGCGGCAGCGTCAACAGGCGTAAGGCATCCTCCAGCGTGACCTTACCGCCGGATACCGCCTCCTGCATGGCGTGCGGCGCGGAAGAGACTCTTAGGCGCGCCAGCAACACAAAAAACACCAGCCCGGCGCAGCTCGCCACCGCGAAGTTCAGCTTCGGATTGATGTTGAACAGCAGACCAGCAAAAAAGGTTGCCACCGCCCAGCCAAGGGATCCCCACATCCTCGCCTTGCCAAACTCAAACTGACTCTGGCGGGCCACGCGCTCGGTATAGGATTCCAGTACACCAATCCCGCCGTTAAACGTCAGCCCGATATAAATCCCGCCGAAAATACTGCCGAGCAACACGTTAATCTGCAGCAGATAACCAAACAGCAGGAAGGCCGGACCGGAAAGAATGAGCAGGCTGGTCAAAAACCAGAGCAGGTTTTTTCGCAGGCCGAGTTTGTCCTGAATGAAGCCGTAGCAGATTTGCGCGCACAGCGCGGAGACAGACAGCACGGCATAGATGACCCCCGTATCCCCTGCCTTTAACCCCACCTCCTGGTGAAGCCAGATAGAGAGCAACGAGCCGGAAGATGACCACGTGACAAAAAAGAAAAACAGTAATGCGCTTAATAAAGGGTAGCTGTGAGAGTGATGCGTTTTCATCATGACATTCTCATGTTGGAGTAATGACGCAATGGTAACGTTAACATTTACGTTTTCTCATGCTGTTTGGCTGAAATTTAAGATGTTAATCACGAAAGTTAACGTTAACATTAAGAGAATGAGATCGCGATCAAATATTCATCACTGAGGTAAACATGACCCGGCCTGGGCATCAGCCTTTCTTTTACATCAGCGACTTAGTTGTATACCCTTTCACGCAGAGCATTCACGGAGTAAGACAATGGCTTCCCTGAAGGACGTCGCAAAGCTGGCTAACGTATCGCTGATGACGGTCTCCCGCGCGCTGAACAGCCCGGAGCGCCTTAAGCCGGAAACGCTGGCGCGCGTTCAGCTGGCTATCGAGCAGACCAGCTACGTGCCCGATCTGTCCGCCAAGAAAATACGCGGCGCGCATGCCTCGCCTAAAACCATAGGGGTACTGGCGCTCGATACGGTGACGACGCCGTTCTCGGTGGAGATCACGCTGTCTATTGAAGAAACGGCCAGAATGCACGGCTGGAACAGCTTCGTGATGAATATGTTTACCGATGACAATCCGGACGCCATTGTCGACCTTCTCCTCTCTCATCGGCCCGACGGAATTATCTACACCACCATGGGGTTACGTCAGGTTCCTCTCCCGGCCAAACTCCTCACCCTTCCCTGCGTGCTGGCCAACTGCGAAAGCGACGGCGAAAAGGTCGCCAGCTATATTCCCGATGATGAGCAGGGGCAATATACCGCCGTGCGGGCGTTACTCGCGGAGGGTTATCGACGCCCTCTCTGCCTGCATTTACCTGAGGGGCATCTGGCCACAACCCGCCGTCGTCAGGGGCTGGAGCGTGCATGCCGTGAAGCGGGGCTCGATCCGGACGGCCTGGAGCACTGCTATATGGCACTCGGCGATGAGCACTATCGCGACATTCCGGCCGTGTTGCTGGCGCACATGCAGAATGGCATTCCCAGGTTCGACGCCGTTATCTGCGGTAACGATCGTATCGCGTTTATGGTGTACCAGACGCTACTGGGACAAGGGCTTCGTATACCGGACGACGTCGCGGTGATCGGCTATGACAATATGGTGGGCATTGGGGAGTTGTTCCTTCCTCCTCTCACGACGGTACAACTGCCGCACTATGAAATTGGTCGCCTGAGCGCCCTGCATATTATTAACGGTGAAGAACATCAGGAAACCACGCGCGTAGAAAGTCCATTTTTACTGCGTGATTCCGTTGCACAGGCAACGTGAGCACCGTTTTCTGCACCTGCCGGATAAACAGGGAAAGCTTCCCTCCTTTTATGCCGTTCAATGGCACGATTTGTCACACTCTTTTCTGCGACTTTACACACCGGGCAAATAGCCTGTAACTAGCTGTTTTTATTTGGCATAAAATACAATTTTCATTTTAAAAAAGGGGATATTTCCTCGCTATACACACGTGTCACAAAACAGTAAACAAATTAACCATTGAGCCCCGTGGCAAAAGGCTCTATATTGGCGGCGTTTTTTTCAGGCCCCTTCTGTTTTTTAACTTTTTATTCAATCGTGGCTCATAACGAAGCGGCGGTTGTAGGAGTGATATGATGACGGATAAAGTCCGTATTGACACCGTAGATGCCCACAAAAGCAACGAAACCTATCTGGCCCGTCAGGCCGAGTTTGAATCTAACGTCAGGAGTTATCCGCGCAAACTGCCTTTAGCCATCACTAAAGCAGAAGGCGTGTGGATCACCGATGCAGATAATAAAGAATACCTTGACTGTTTAGCAGGTGCAGGGACCCTTGCGCTTGGCCATAACCATCCTGATGTGCTGAAAAGCATCCAAAATGTCATTACCAGCGGCTTGCCGTTACATACTCTGGATCTGACAACGCCTCTGAAAGACTCGTTTTCCGAATACCTGCTCTCTCTGCTGCCTGGCCAGGGCAAAGAGTACTGCCTGCAGTTCACCGGTCCATCCGGTGCTGACGCCGTTGAAGCAGCGCTGAAGCTGGCGAAAAAAGTGACCGGCCGTAGCGGTATCATCAGCTTCTCTGGTGGTTACCACGGCATGACCCACGGCGCACTGTCCGTGACCGGCAACCTGTCACCGAAAGAAGCGGTAGACGGTATGATGCCAGAAGTGCAGTTCATGCCTTACCCGCACGAATACCGCTGCCCGCTGGGTATCGGTGGTGAAGCGGGCGTGAAAGCGCTGACTTACTACTTCGATAACCTGATCAACGACGTTGAAAGCGGCGTGCGTAAACCTGCTGCGGTGATATTGGAAGCGGTTCAGGGCGAAGGCGGCGTGAACCCGGCTCCGGCTGAGTGGCTGCAGCGCATCCGTAAAGTGACTCAGGAACACGGCATTCTGCTGATCCTCGACGAAGTTCAGGCTGGCTTTGCCCGTACCGGTAAATTCTTCGCCTTCGAACACGCGGGCATCGAGCCAGACATCATCGTGATGTCTAAAGCAGTCGGTGGCGGTCTGCCGCTGGCCGTACTCGGTATCAAAAAGCAGTTCGACGCATGGGCGCCAGGTCACCACACCGGTACCTTCCGCGGCAACCAGCTGGCGATGGCAACCGGTCTGACGACGCTGAAAATCCTGAAAGACCAGAACATCGCAGGCAAAGTGGCGGCACAGGGCGAATGGCTGAAAGGCCAGCTGAAAGAGATGGCGAAACGTTATCCGGTTATCGGTCACGTTCGCGGTCTGGGCATGATGATCGGTATTGAGATCGTTAAGCCGCACGAAGCCGCTGACCACATGGGCTGCTTCCCGGGCGACGGCGAGCTGTCTGCACTGATTCAGAAGAAGTGCTTCGAAGCCGGTCTGATTCTGGAGCGCGGTGGTCGTAACGGTATCGTTCTGCGTCTGCTGCCTTCTCTGCTGATCAGCGATGAAGAGCTGAAGATCTTCCTGGATAAATTTGAGCAGGCACTGCTTGCTGCGGGCGTTCGCCCGGCGTAACCGGAGTTATTGATTACGATGTCTGATTCAAACCCAATTTTGTTCTCCTCTGCGCAGAGCATTGAAGCTTACCAGCAGGCGATTGAACAAAGCACTCAGGCTGTGATGCAGTGGCTGAAACAGCCTGAGATGTACCAGGGCAAAACGGTCGCGGAACTGCGCGACCGTATTAAGCTGGATTTCAACCCGAAAGGGCTGGGCAACGAAGCGGCGATTGAACGCGCCGTGGAGTTCTTCCTGAAAGACAGCCTGTCCGTTCATCACCCGCAGTGTGTGGCGCACCTGCACTGCCCAAGCCTGGTCGTAAGCCAGGCGGCGGAAGTGCTGATCAACGCCACTAACCAGAGTATGGACTCCTGGGATCAAAGCCCGTCCGCAACCATCATCGAGATCAAACTGATCGAGTGGCTGCGTACCCGCGTGGGTTATCAGGCTGGCGACGCCGGTGTCTTCACCAGCGGCGGAACCCAGAGCAACCTGATGGGCCTGATGCTGGCGCGCGATGCGTTCTTTGCGCGTCAGGGTCACTCCGTTCAGCAGGACGGTCTGGTGGGCGATCTGCGTAAGATCCGCGTACTGTGCTCTGAAAACGCGCACTTCTCCGTGCAGAAAAACATGGCGCTGATGGGTCTGGGCTACCAGTCCGTGGTGCAGGTGAAAACGGACGAATTCTCCCGCATGGATCTGACCGATCTGGCGGCGAAAATCGAACAGTGTAATGCGAACGGCGAGCAGATTCTGGCGATCGTCGCAACGGCAGGTACCACCGATGCCGGCGCTATCGATCCGCTGCGCGCCATTGCTGAACTGGCGGCGAAGCAGAACATCTGGGTACACGTTGATGCGGCCTGGGGCGGCGCGCTGCTGATGTCTGAGCAGTATCGTCACTACCTGGACGGCATTGAGCTGGTGGATTCCGTCACCCTGGACTTCCACAAGCAGTTCTTCCAGACCATCAGCTGCGGCGCCTTCCTGCTGAAAGAGGCGCGCCACTATGAGCTGATGCGCTATCAGGCGGCTTACCTGAACTCTGAGTTCGACGAAGAAGCCGGCGTGCCGAACCTGGTGTCCAAATCGCTGCAGACCACCCGTCGTTTCGACGCGCTGAAGCTGTGGATGAGCCTGGAAGCGCTGGGTCAGGAGCAATACGCGGCGATCATCGATCACGGCGTGACCCTGGCACAGCAGGTTGCGGCGTACGTGAAAGCGCAGCCTGCGCTGGAACTGGTTATGCAGCCGCAGCTGGCAAGCGTGCTGTTCCGCTTCCGTGGCGAGGTGCAGGCAGATGATGCCGGTATCACCCTGCTGAACCAGAAAATTGGTGATGCGCTGCTGGAATCCGGCCGTGCAAACGTCGGCGTGACCGAGCATAACGGCGTGACCTGCCTGAAGCTGACGCTGCTGAACCCAACCGTGACGCTGGAAGATATCAAAATCCTGCTGTCTCTGGTTGAGCGCACCGCGCAGGAAGTTCTGGCTAAGTAATATAAAACCCCTCTCCCGCCGTGAGAGGGGTTATTCTTATAAGCCCGCCCACCACATCCTGATTTTTAATCCCCAGTAGCTCGTCCAGCCCGTTGTGGTACTGACCACGTTCCCCTTCGATACAATGACTAACGTCGGCGTCACGCTCACCTGCCACGCCTGCGACAGCGCACCGTTTTCATCGTTTATCACCTGCATTTTAAGCTGTTTCTTGTCAACCCAGCGTGCAAGCTTTGCGTTATCACCAGAGCGCATGGCGATACTCACCACGTTCCCGCCCTCTTCTGCCAGCTGATTAACCGCAGGCGTGGTGTAACGGCAAATGCTGCACCAGGTCGCCCAGACGTAGATCAGCAGCGGACGCTCCTGGCTGAGCGCCGCAATATCATGCATTTTTCCGTCGATGCTCGTCATCGGTGTTGCACTAAAACTGGCGGGAAGTGTCGGTTTTCGGTATTGATCAACTCCCCACGCCACGGCCAGCGTCAGCAGAACGAGTATTACCCCTTCCCGCGCCCAGCGGCGCAGTCGATTGATTTTGCAGTTATCCATTGTGACCTCGCGTTTTAACGAAGGTCATCTTAACGGGCAATACACCATCACGCTGTAAAGAAATGTCGCGCCAGGGTTACTCCCGGGTATAGCCATAGTCGTAAGCGCTATACCCCGAGTTGTAATAGAGCGCCGCCGATTTCACAATGTCATTGAGGATCACGCCATTCACCTTTACGTTCATCCGTTCCATACGCTTAAGGCTGGTCTCGATCTCTTTCACGCTGGTTTTACCAAAGCGAGCGACCAGCAGCGTAGTGGCTGCTGCTCTGGCGATCAGCAATGCATCCGTCACGGCAAGCACAGGTGGAGTGTCGATAATCACGATGTCATACCGCTTTTCAATCTGCGCCATCACATCCTGGAAGCGTTCACTCATGAGCAGGTCAACGGGATGCGTAGGTTGAGGTCCGCAGGTCAGTACATCAAAACCGCCTTTCTCAAAGCGTTGAACCGCCTCCTGCCACTCAACGGTTCCGTCGAGCACGCAGGACAACCCCCGATGATTGTTCAGCCTGAACACATTGTGGACATACCCTTTACGCATATCCGCATCAATAAACAGCACCCGCTGTCCGGCCTGTGCCACAATCGACGCCAGTGAAGTACTGACCAGCGTCTTTCCGCAGTCCTGCGTGGGGCCAGACACCACGACAACCCGGTTTGCGGTATCCATCATGGTAAAATGCAAACTGGTGCGCAGCCCACGCATCGCCTCGACAAACGTATCAGCCGGACGGTCAATGGGCAGGAAAGGCACGTTGGATATCCTGTGCTTCCAGTGGGAAGTAAACAGGTTTCTCCTTCGCAGGTGCGTTTTTTTCCATAACCATACCGAGCGCGGAAGCGTTACCAGCAGCGGCATCCCGAACTCTTCCAGTTGTTCTGACGAGGTAATGCCCCGCTTGAAGGCGGAACGCACTAAAACCGTTCCGGCAGAGAGGAGCAGCCCTATCATCATACCAAACAGAATGATGAGGGCTTTGCGCGGTTTGACAGGGGCCGGCTGCGTCACCGCCGGGTCTATGATCCGCACATTCCCGATAGCGCTGGAGCGCGAGATGCTCAGCTCTTGCTGACGCGTCAGTAACTGCATGTATACGGCGCGCCCGGATTCAACATCACGACTCAGGCGTAATATTTCCTGCTGCGTGGATGGCATGGAGGAGACGCGGCTATACAGGCGCGCGCGTTCCCGCTCAAGCGTTTGTTTTTTCTCCAGTAAAGCACGGTAGGTGGGATGGTCCTTTTTGAACAGCTGAGAGACCTCTGCCTCGCGAAACGTCAGCGCGTTAAGCTGATTTTCCACGTTAACCACCTGATCAAGAACCGACTTTGCCTCAAGAGATAAATCGACCGAATCGCTTTGCTCTCGATAAGCATTCAGTCGCGCCTCGGCTTCATCCAGTTCGCGACTGATTTTAGGTAACTGATCCTGTAAGAACGTGAGGCTACGGGAATCTTTAGCTTCCTGGCGCGCAATGTTCTGGCTGAGAAAATTTTCGGCAATCGTATTAAGTACCGTAGCGGTCTTGCCGGGATCGTCACCCGTTAACGTTAAGGCGATCATTCCACTCTGTTTCGACGACTCCACAACCGTCAGTCTGCTCTGAATGGCGTTGATCGCCTCAAGCCTGGTAACGATGTTGAGGGTAAACTGGGTTCCCGGTGCCGCATTGAGGGAGGTCACCAGAAGAGAGACGCCCTCTTTAAGTAGCGCTTTTCCAACAATGCCTTCTGCCTCAAGCGTTTGTCCCTCAAGACGATATCGCCCTTGCTCAAGAACAGTGAGTAAAAGCGTTTGTGGATCCCCCTCCACAGACGGAATATTCAGCGAGCCAATCGTGATTTCAGCGGGGTTGCGCCCGTGAACGTGCTCCCAGAAAGCCCCAATGACGGGGAACAAGCGCCTATTAACCTCGTAGGTCAGCCCTAACCGATCAACGGTCTGTCCGAGGACCATCCGTGATTTAAGGAGTAAAAGTTCTGGAGCGACATCGGGTGAGAGATCGGATCTGAGCGAGGTCAGGTTCTTGAGCAGCGCGTTGCCCTGCTTCGCTTCGACCTGCACCAGGGCATCAGCCTGATAAACCGGCGTGACGCTGAAGGCGTAGATCCCCGCACATACCGTGAACAGAAGCGTAACACACGCGATCATTACCCGGTGATCGAACATCTCAGCAAGCAACTGAATGAGATCCATTTCGTTATTCTGCGGTGTCGCAGCACTATATTTGTCTGATTTAGAAGACGACATTACGGCTTCATTCCTTGTTAACTCAAACGACGAGCCCATTCCTGACTGGCTTTCCCCAATTGCCCGAAAACATATTCAAAGGCTTCACGGCTTTTGCGATACGGGTCGGGAATGTCCTGGGTTTCCAGCCATTGTCCAAATAGCAGCGATTTTCCCCGGTTCTCCGGGGCCATTGTGGCAATAAAACGAAGGTGTTCCGGCTCCATCACCAGAATCAAGTCGGACTGTTGCAACAGACTGCACGTCACCCTGCGGGCAACGTGCCCCTCCAGCGAAAGGCCGTGACGCAAGGCCACAGCCTGCGCACTCGCATCCGCCGGGCGTCCTTCAAGTCCGAAAATACCTGCAGAGGTGACCTGCCTGCCGGGTAATAGCTGACGCAATAGCCGCTCACCAATGGGTGAGCGGCAAATATTGCCGGTGCAGACCACTAAGATCGAATGGAACATGACTACGGCCACGATCGGATGTTACGAACGGTTTCGGTCAGGTCATGTACGCCGCTGATGGTGGGCACCAGTTGGGAGATCACGCGATTCCAGCGCGATAGCGGTGCCGTGGTGACGTAGACAATGTCATACGGCTCAAGCTGGAATTCCGTACCCAGCACCATGGCTGAAGCATCTTCCGCATTCAGCTGATAGATATTGGCGATTTTGTCGGTGTCACCTTTTTTCGATACCTGGCGAATAACAAAAATGCCGGTTGCATCGGCCATATTTTGGTTAAGCCCCCCGGCATTGCCCAGGGCCTCGGCCAACGTCATGCCGCTACGATCCATCTTAAGGGTGCTCTGTTTCACCACCTCGCCCATTACGAACACTTTCAGCGCGTCGTTCCGGGGAACAAACAGGATATCGCCAGGATAAAGCAGCTTATTTTGGGTCAAATCGCCATGCTGCATCAGGGCATAGAGTGAGAGGTGGGCGTCCTGTCCATTGTGTGTGAGCACTACGTTACGCCAGTCGGCATCCGCCGAGAGCCCACCCGCGGCGTTAATCGCATCCATCACCGTCAGCGGAATATTGGTTATCGGCTGTTGACCCGATTTTTCCACCTCTCCGGTGACGTAGGCTTTTTGTGAACGGAAGGAGGCTACGCTGACGTCCACCTGCGGGCTCTCAATGACGCTATCCAGTCGAGCCGTAATCTCTTCACGTACCTGTGAAACCGTTTTTCCTGCCACCCGCAGTTTACCGACATAGGGATAAAAGAGCGTACCGTCAGCGTTGACCCAGTTGCCTGTATCGCTCGCGCTACGATATTGTCCTGCGGGCGTTGTTAATTCAGGATGATCCCAGACGGTGACCGTCAGGATGTCGCCTGCGCCAATACGGTATTCCCAGTTTTTGATCTGCTTGTCCAGATTAGGATTTGCCTGAGATTTCGACACGGGCGGGCGCAGTTTTTCAATCCACTCCGGCGTCAGCGGAAAAATTTCCACGCGCTTATCAAGCTGATAATTTGCCTCTTCCGCCGAAATAACTTTCTTACCTGACACACTTAAGTTCTGACCAGGTGAAAAAACACACCCTGTTAACTGACTAATACTGAGAAATAACAGCGAAAATGCAGTTGTACTTTTCATTAATATAAATATTTCTTTTTAACGTTGCGTTTATCGTTAAGCCTGTAAAAAGACCCAATCCAACCCCATGAAATGTAATCAATTATGCTTATGAGAGATGAACTTCCTGCCCTTATAAAACACACCTCACCCGCGCTTTAAAAAACAGATCCTATACTCGACCTGGTTAAAAAAACGGATGTCAGCACGCTTCATCCGGAGGCAATATTGAATACTCTTCAGAGAGAAAGCATTCGCCTCGCTTTCTAACTTTGATATGGAAAGTTATTTTCAGAATTAATTAATGAAATGATAAATATTAAAAATATAATGCATCGACAATATTCCCGATACTGATAAACATCACGCAATTGGGCTACACAAAACCGTCCACTTTTGTTACATTTTTTTTTCAAACATACCCTGCGTTGATACTTAAAATGGACTGTCTGCTTCGCTTTCGACGTCCCGCAGACGAAAAGTATCTGTAACGATATCACTGGAGAAAAAATGGCTAAGCGTAAACTGCTGCTTCTGGGTGTATTACTGTCTCTGGCGGGATCCGCATTCTCTGCCCCGCAAACGGCCGCTGCACCCTCCGGCATCAAGGCCTATGAAGAACAAGAGTTCATCGCTGACTTCACGAAATTCAAGATTGGCGACACGGCGCCGGCGCAGTATCAAACGCCGGAGTACACCATCAAACAGTACCAGCTGCGAAACCTGCCGGCTCCGGATGCCGGAACCCACTGGACCTACATGGGCGAGAACTACGTGCTGATCGGCGATGCGGACGGCAAAATCTACAAAGCCTATAACGGAGATATTTTCTATCACCGCTAAGACCATTCTGATCCGCCCCTGGCAGGAAAGCGATCGTCCTTTCCTGCGCACGCTCTTTCTCCACGCCCGGCGTGAGGCCTGGCCATGGCTGGACAGTTCAGACTGGCAGCTGGAAGACTTTGACGCGGCCACCCGTGACGAAGTGATTTGGGTTGCCACGCAGAACGGCCATCGCCTGGGCTTTGCCTCCGTCTGGGCGAACGATAATTTTCTGCACAACCTCTTTGTTGACCCGCAGTATCAAAGCCACGGCGTCGGGAAAATGCTTCTGGAACAGGTGCAGAAGACGTTTACCAGTACAGGTTCGCTTAAGTGTCTGGTGAAGAATGCGCGGGCTGTCGCGTTTTACCAGCGGCACGGCTGGCACATTGAGGCGACGGGGGATTCTCCGGAGGGAGAGTATTATTTGATGCATTATCGGCTTGGGTAAAGTCAGGTGGCGCTTCGCTTACCTGACCTACAAAACCGTATTTCGTAGGCCGGGTAAGGCGAAGCCGCCACCCGGCACTAAGCGAAGAGGTATTACACCGCGCGGAACGCGATTTCGCCCGGGATGACTTCGCCCTGCCAGTAAAGCTGCGCCGCAACGCGTCCCGCCAGCTGACGATACATCTCTGCAAATTCGCTGTCCGGACGGCTGACGACCGTCGGCTTGCCGCTGTCCAGATCTTCACGCAGGGTAATGTGCAGCGGCATCTGTCCCAGCAGTTGGGTGTGATACTTCGCAGCCAGTTTTTCTGCCCCGCCCGTACCGAAGATAGGTTCATGGTGACCGCAGTTGCTGCAGATGTGCATGCTCATGTTCTCAACGATACCGAGCACCGGCACTTCCACCTTCTCGAACATCACGATGCCTTTTTTGGCGTCGATCAGCGCGATATCCTGCGGCGTGGTCACCACAACGGCACCCGTCACCGGAATGTTCTGCGCCAGCGTGAGCTGAATATCACCGGTGCCCGGCGGCATGTCCAGCACCAGATAATCCAGATCCGGCCACATCGTCTCCTGCAGCATCTGCAGCAGCGCTTTGCTGGCCATCGGGCCGCGCCAGACCATGGCGTTATCGTCAGTCACCAGGTAACCGATGGAGTTGGTCGCCAGACCGTGCGCCATGATCGGCGCCATGTGGGTCCCATCGGGCGAGGTTGGACGCTGGTTTTCCGCGCCCAGCATGTTTGGAATAGACGGGCCGTAGATGTCGGCATCAAGAATACCGACCTTTGCCCCTTCCGCTGCCAGCGCCAGCGCCAGGTTTACGGCAGTAGAGGATTTCCCCACCCCGCCCTTGCCCGAGCTGACGGCAATGATGTTTTTCACGCCGTTGACGCCAGGCTGGTTTTTCACGCGCTTCAGCGTGGCGATGCTGTGGCTCAGCTTCCAGTCGATCGCCTTCGCGCCGGTAATGCGCAGCAGCTCGGCGCTGGTCTGCTCTTTCAGCGCGTCAAAGGCGCTGGTCCAGACGAACGGCATCTGCAGCTCAACGTGCAGCGTGTCGTCCAGCCAGGCAACGTGGTGTAACGCTTTCAGCGTAGTGAGATTGTGCTTCAGGGTTGGATGCTGAAAGTTAGCCAGCGTCCCGGCGACCATTGCTCGTAAGGCTTCCGGTGATTTGGCCTGGGATTGAGAACTCATCCCGACTCCTTTGTTCTTGTGAATAAGACCTTAGATGAACAAGTTTACCTGAAAGGCCGTGGTTTGTGCTTACTTAATAATGCCCCTTTTGGTAATATCAAAAACCCTTTTCACAGTTAAAAGAAGTAATGCCTACTATGACTCAAGTCGCGAAGAAAATTCTGGTAACGTGCGCACTGCCGTACGCCAACGGCTCAATCCACCTCGGCCACATGCTGGAGCATATCCAGGCTGATGTCTGGGTCCGTTACCAGCGAATGCGCGGCCACGAGGTTAACTTCATCTGTGCGGACGATGCCCACGGCACGCCGATCATGCTGAAAGCGCAGCAGTTGGGGATCTCCCCGGAGCAGATGATTGCCGAAATGAGTCAGGAGCATCAGACCGATTTTGCTGGCTTTGACATCAGCTATGACAACTATCACTCCACGCACAGCGACGAAAACCGCGAGCTGTCGGAGCTGATCTACACCCGTCTGAAAGAGAACGGTTTTATCAAAAACCGCACCATCTCTCAGCTGTACGATCCGGAAAAAGGCATGTTCCTGCCGGACCGCTTCGTCAAAGGCACCTGTCCGAAATGTAAATCCCCGGACCAGTACGGCGATAACTGCGAAGTGTGCGGCGCGACCTACAGCCCGACCGAGCTTATCGAGCCGAAATCCGTGGTTTCCGGCGCCACGCCTGTGATGCGTGACTCCGAGCACTTCTTCTTCGACCTGCCGTCCTTCAGCGAAATGCTGCAGGCATGGACCCGCAGCGGCGCGCTGCAGGAGCAGGTAGCGAACAAGATGCAGGAGTGGTTCGAATCCGGCCTGCAGCAGTGGGATATCTCCCGCGATGCGCCGTACTTTGGCTTCGAAATCCCGAACGCGCCGGGCAAATACTTCTACGTCTGGCTGGACGCGCCAATCGGCTACATGGGCTCTTTCAAGAACCTGTGCGACAAGCGTGGCGACACCGTCAGCTTCGACGAATACTGGAAGAAAGACTCTACCGCCGAGCTGTACCACTTCATCGGCAAAGACATCGTTTACTTCCACAGCCTGTTCTGGCCGGCCATGCTGGAAGGCAGCAACTTCCGCAAGCCAACCAACCTGTTTGTTCACGGCTACGTGACGGTGAACGGCGCCAAGATGTCCAAGTCCCGCGGGACGTTCATCAAGGCCAGCACCTGGCTGAACCACTTCGACGCGGACAGCCTGCGCTACTACTACACCGCGAAGCTCTCTTCCCGCATCGACGATATCGACCTGAACCTGGAAGATTTCGTGCAGCGCGTGAACGCGGACATCGTGAACAAGGTGGTGAACCTGGCGTCCCGTAACGCGGGCTTTATTGCCAAGCGCTTTGACGGCGTGCTTTCTGCCGAACTGGCCGATCCGGCGCTGTATAAAACCTTCACCGATGCCGCCGCTGCGGTTGGCGAAGCCTGGGAAAGCCGTGAATTCGGTAAAGCGATTCGCGAAATCATGGCGCTGGCCGACGTTGCCAACCGCTATGTGGACGAGCAGGCCCCGTGGGTGGTCGCGAAACAGGAAGGCCGTGACGCCGACCTGCAGGCGATCTGCACCATGGGTCTGAACATGTTCCGCGTGCTGATGACCTGGCTGAAGCCGGTTCTGCCGCAGCTGGCAGCCCGCGCTGAAGCGTTCCTGAACACCGAACTGACCTGGGATGCTATTCAGCAGCCGCTGCTCGGCCACAAGGTCAACACCTTCAAAGCGCTGTACAACCGCATCGAGATGAAGCAGGTTGAAGCCCTGGTGGAAGCCTCTAAAGAAGAGGTGAAGGCAGCTGCGGCACCGGTCACCGGCCCGCTGGCGGACGATCCGATTCAGGAAACCATTACCTTTGACGATTTCGCCAAAGTCGACCTGCGCGTGGCGCTGATCGAGAACGCGGAGTTCGTGGACGGCTCTGACAAGCTGCTGCGCCTGACGCTGGATCTGGGCGGCGAGAAGCGCAACGTCTTCTCCGGGATCCGCTCTGCCTATCCGGATCCGCAGGTGCTGATCGGCCGTCAGACCGTGATGGTGGCGAACCTGGCGCCGCGCAAAATGCGCTTCGGCATCTCTGAGGGGATGGTGATGGCCGCAGGCCCTGGCGGGAAAGATATCTTTCTGTTAAGCCCTGACGAAGGCGCGAAGCCGGGCCAGCAGGTGAAATAACAAAAAAGCCGGAGATTATCTCCGGCTTTTTTTTGCCCGGCGGCGCTACGCCTGCACGGGCCTACGGGTTTTGTAGGCCGGGTAAGGCGAAGCCGCCACCCGGCTAAACATCACGCCTTCGGGTGATGCACCCGGTGGGTCAGCCCGCGCAGGAAATTACGCAGGAACTGGTCGCCGCACTCGCGGTAGTTTTTATGATCCGGTGCGCGCATCATGGCGGTCACTTCCGGCACGGATACGCGGAATTTTTGCTCGGTCATGATCGCCACGATATCGTCCGTTTTCAGCGAGAACGCGATACGCAGCTTTTTCAGCACCGTGTTGTTGTTCACCCGACGCTCCAGCGCCAGCTCTGGCGCGGCCGGATCTTTGCCGCGCTTATCGTAAATCAGGCCGTTCAGGAAGCCCGACAGAATGATATCAGGGCAGCGGACAAACCCCTCTTCGTCTTCTTTGGTCATCCACGTGTCAAAACTGGCAGACGTGGATTCCATGTCGGAAAGCGCAAGAATGCGCACCATGTCGTTATTGTTCGCTTTCAGGGTGTAGCGCAGGCTACGAAGAATATCGTTACTTAGCATAGTGCCTTCGAATGTCGATGATGCAATGGCGCGCAGTGTACCAGCTTTACAGCCCAATCGCCTCTTTCAAACTCTTCAGGTAGCGGCGGCTGACCGGGACGGTTTGCCCGGCGCGCAGCACCAGCTCGGCCTGGCCGTTATCTTCCAGGCGGATCTCCTTCAGATGCGCCATATTCACCAGGTACTGGCGGTGACAGCGAATCAGCGGCGTGCGGCTCTCCAGCGTGCGCAGGGTCAGCTCGGTAAACCCTTCGTTCCCTTCCGCGCTGGTAACAAATACCCCGCTCAGGCGGCTGCTGACAAAGGCCACATCATCCATCTGCAGAAGATAGATCCGGCTGTGCCCGGTGCAGGGGATAAACTTCAGCGGCTGCTGGTTCTCCGCCAGCAGCGTGACGTCCTGCACGGTGCGCTCCTGGCGTAAACGGGTGAGCGTTTTATCCAGACGCTTCTCTTCAATCGGCTTGAGTAAATAATCAAACGCATGCTCCTCAAAGGCCTTAACGGCATATTCGTCGAACGCCGTCAGAAACACGATGTAGGGACGATGGTCCGGGTCAAGCATGCCGACCATCTCCAGCCCGCTGATGCGGGGCATCTGAATATCAAGGAACAGCACGTCCGGGCGCAGCTTGTGCACCGCGCCGATAGCCTCAATGGCGTTGGCGCACTCCCCCACAATCTCAATATCCGGCTGCTCCTGCAGCAGAACGCGCAGGTTTTCCCGTGCCAGCGGCTCGTCATCCACAATCAGCACTTTTAACATGCGTTTTCCTCCAGCGGCAGTCGTAGGGTAATACGGGTAAATCGGTCGGGCTCGCAGGCGACGGTAATGCCACAGTCATCGCCAAAATGGGCGCGCAGGCGTTTATCCACCAGGCTCATCCCTAATCCGCCGGAGGCGGAAGGCTGATAAAGCCCGGCATTATCTTCAATATCCAGCACCAGGTGATGGTTGAATCGGCTGGCGGCAATGGTTATCTCCCCCCTTCCCAGCAGCTGTGATGTACCGTGCTTAATGGCGTTTTCGACAATCGGCTGCAGGGTAAAGGCCGGAAGATGCTGATACGCCAGCTCGTCCGGCACGGAGAGCGACACCTGCAGACGCGACTGGAAACGCGCCTGCTCAATCTGCAGATAGGCATTCACGTGCTCAATCTCATCGGCGAGGGTCACGATCTCCGACGGCCGTTTCAGGTTCTTGCGGAAAAAGGTCGACAGAAACTGCACCAGCTGCGCGGCCTGATCGCTGTCGCGGCGGATCACCGCTTTGAGCGTATTGAGGGCGTTGAACAGGAAATGCGGATTGACCTGCGCATGCAGCAGCTTAATCTCCGACTGCGTCAGCAGGGCTTTCTGCCGCTCATACTGCCCGGCGAGGATTTGCGCGGACAGCAGCTGGGCGATCCCCTCCCCCAGCGTGCGGTTGATGGAGCTGAACAGACGGTTTTTCGCCTCATACAGCTTGATGGTGCCCATCACCCGCTGATTCTCGCCGCGAAGCGGAATCACCAGCGTGGAGCCCAGCTTGCACTGGGGATGCAGCGAACAGCGGTAAGGCACTTCGTTACCGTCGGCATACACCACCTCGCCGGTTTCGATGGCGCGCAGCGTATAGGCTGAGGAGATCGGCTTGCCCGGCAGATGGTGATCGTCGCCCGTACCGGTAAAGGCCAGCAGCTTTTCCCGATCGGTTATCGCCACCGCGCCGATATCCAGCTCCTTGTAGAGCACCTGGGCCACCTTCATGCTGTTCTCTTCGTTGAACCCCTGGCGCAGGATCCCTTCCGTCGAGGCGGCAACCTTCAGCGCCGTGGCGGAAAAGGCCGAGGTGTACTTCTCAAACATGGCGCGCTTGTCGAGCAGGATGCGCATAAACAGCGCCGCGCCCACGGTATTGGTCACCATCATCGGAGCGGCAATGCTGCTGACCAGGTGCAGCGCATCCTCAAACGGACGGGCAATCAGCAGAATGATCGCCATCTGCGCCATTTCGGCCACAAAGGTAATGGCACCGGCGGTGAGCGGACTAAATACCTTGTCCGGGCGACCGCGCTTGATCATATAGCTGTGCACCAGACCGCCGAGAAGCCCTTCAACGATCGTGGAGATCATACAGCTCAGCGCCGTCATCCCGCCCATGGAATAGCGATGCAGCCCCCCCGTTAAACCGACAAGCCCCCCGACGACGGGACCGCCGAGCAGCCCGCCCATCACCGCGCCGATAGCGCGCGTATTGGCAATAG
Organism: Enterobacter sp. SST3; assembly: GCF_000286655.1. Taxonomy (NCBI): domain Bacteria; kingdom Pseudomonadati; phylum Pseudomonadota; class Gammaproteobacteria; order Enterobacterales; family Enterobacteriaceae; genus Enterobacter; species Enterobacter sp. SST3. The sequence goes on from NZ_ALNS01000013.1 coordinate 51,919, forward strand.
AGTCTTCGATATGAAGACCAAACCAGGTCCCCATAATGCAGAATATGGAAAATACGACGTAGCAGAGGAATTTGTGCGGCAGACGGACGGTGACCTGCATCAGCGGGATAAACAGGCGCGTTTTGCTCATCAGCCAGGCAATGACCAGAAACACGCACATCTGCTGAAGCAACAGCAGCACCAGGTTAAACTCGTACATACTCAAAACCGCACACGCTAAAAAACGCGTAACATACACGGATGCGGCTCAACTTTCTTTGAAGCATCCCAAAAAAGCGTAAAATCGTGCCCGTTATCACACCTTTTTCAGAATATCGCATACGCTTCGCATTCTTTGTGCAAAAAACAATCAATTCTTCCTGGTTCGGCAAAGTGGGTCTACAGTTAAGCTGGGGACGCGTAAGCCAGGGGGCGAATATGGCGCTTTACACGATCGGTGAAGTGGCACTCCTTTGTGATATCAATCCCGTTACCCTACGGGCGTGGCAGCGACGGTATGGATTACTCAAACCGCAGAGGACCGACGGTGGGCATCGCCTTTTTAATGATGACGATATCGACCGCATTCGCGAAATCAAAAGCTGGATCGACAACGGCGTGCAGGTTGGGAAAGTGAAGTCCCTGCTGAGCCACGACGACCCGGATACGCAACATCTCTGGCGCGAACAACAGGAAACCCTGCTGCGGCTCCTGCAGGCGGGCAACCTGCAGCGCCTGCGTGGATGGATAAAAGAGCAGGGTCGCGATTACCCGGCGCAGACGCTGATATCCCATCTTTTCATTCCGCTCCGGCGACGCCTGCAGTGCCAGCAGTCCACCCTGCAGGCGCTGCTCAGCATGCTCGACGGCGTGCTGATCAACTACATTGCCGTCTGCCTTGCCTCAGCGAAGAACAAAGCCGGAAAAGATGCGCTGGTTGTCGGCTGGAACGTACACGACACCACCCGCCTGTGGCTGGAAGCGTGGATTGCCACCCAGAAGGGCTGGCGCGTGGATGTTCTGGCGCACTCGCTGGCGCAGCTCAGACCTGAGTTTTTCGACGGCCAGACCCTGCTGGTCTGGTGTGGCGAAGTGCCGTCCGCCTCGCAGCAACAGCTGCTGACGGAATGGCGTGAGAATGGTTACCCGGTCTATTCCCTCGGTCCGGATGAGCCATAACGGCATTTAATGGTTCATTAACAGCTGCGCTTCACCGTATAATTGTTCCGTTAACAACAGGAGCACATGATGAAGGCAACCAAACTGGCCATTATTACCCTTTTTGTCCTGATGGCCGTAAGCGGTATCGGCGGCGTGATGCTGGCAGGATACTCGTTTATTGTTCGCGGCGGTGTCGGCTGAGGTACAGCGCCAGCCGCTCAAAAGCGCGATCGACGACGATTGCCGCCAGCGCAACCAGCAGCGCTCCCTGCACAATATACGCCGTATTAAACCCGCTTAAGCCGATAATGATCGGCGTGCCCAGCGTATTAGCGCCGACCGTCGACGCAATGGTCGCCGTCCCGATGTTAATGATGACCGACGTGCGGATCCCGGCAATGATAACCGGTGCCGCTAGCGGCAGTTCAACCTTGCGCAGCCGCTGACCGCGACTCATCCCCATCCCTTCCGCCACGCTCAGCACGGACGCAGGTACCGCCGCGAGGCCCGCCAGCGTGCCCTGCAGCACCGGCAATACGCCGTACAGAATCAGCGCAATGATGGCAGGCTGTTGGCCAAAGCCCATCACCGGCACCGCTATCGCCAGCACCGCCACCGGGGGAAACGTCTGTCCGATGGCCGCAATCGTCTCCACCAGCGGGCGAAACTCCCGGCCCGCGGGCCGCGTGACCGCGATGCCCGCCCCCACGCCCAGCACAACCGCGATGGCGCTTGAGAGCGCCACCAGCCAGAGATGCGCCAGGGCGAGATTAATGAAGCTCTCCTGCTGATACACCGGCCGCGGCAGCCCGGGAAAGAGACTGTTAAACAGCGCCGCGCTGTGGGGCATCAGAAACAGTAAGCCGACAAAGAGCGCTACCAGCCAGAGAAGCGGATCACGCAGTGCCTTCACGCGTCACCTCCCCGGCCAGCAGATCGCGAAAGTGTAAGGTGCCGCACGGCGCGCCCCGGGCATCCGAAACGGGCAATACTTCGCACTGGCGCGCGACAAACGCGGAGAGCGCATCCCGCAGGCTCATCTGCGCCTGCAGCGGTTCGCCGCTCACCGGCGCCGCCTCCCGACGCATATAGTCGCTGACCGTTCGCAGGGAGAGCAGCCTGACGCCCAACTCGCTGCGGCCAAAAAACTCGCGCACAAAGTCGTTCTTCGGCCAGGTTAACAGCTCAAGCGGCGAGCCCTGCTGCACAACTTCGCCATGATCCATCAGCACCAGATGGTCAGCCAGGCGCAGGGCTTCATCAATATCGTGCGTCACGAGTACGATCGTGCGTCCGAGAATGCGGTGAATGCGGGTCATCTCCGCCTGCAGCGCGCCGCGCGTGACCGGATCCAGCGCGCCGAAGGGTTCATCCATCAGCAGCACCTGCGGGTTGGCCGCCAGCGCGCGCGCCACGCCCACGCGCTGCTGCTGCCCGCCGGAAAGCTGGTGCGGATAGCGGTCGCGCAGCGCGGGCTCTAGCCCCAGCAGAGCCATCAGCTCATCAACACGTTCGGCGATTTTCGTCCGCGACCATTTCTCCAGCTGCAGCACGGTGGCGATGTTCTGCGCCACCGTCCAGTGCGGAAACAGGCCGATAGACTGTATGGCATAGCCCATCCGACGGCGCAGCTCCAGCACCGGCAGGCTGCGGATCTCTTCCCCGGCAAAGCGGATCAGCCCGCTGTCATGCTCCACCAGCCGGTTGATCATCTTCAGGGTGGTGGATTTGCCCGACCCGGAGGTGCCAATCAGCACGGAAAACGCCCCCTCGGCAAAGTTCAGGTTCAGGTGGCTCGCCGCCGGGCGACCGGCAAAGGTTTTACTGACATCATGAAATTCAATCATTGGCTCTTCTCCCGAGCAGCGCGAGCCATAAGGCAAACAATGCGTCGACGACCACCGCCAGCGCAATCGTGGGCACCACGCCCAATAACACCAGATCCAGGGCACTGCTCAGCAGCCCCTGGAAGACCAGCGCGCCAAAGCCGCCCGCGCCAATCAGCGCCGCAATCACCGCCATGCCGACGGTCTGGACTGCCACCACCCGCAGGCTGCGCAACAGCAGGGGCAGCGCCAGCGGCAGCTGAATTTTCCAGAAACACTGCCGCGCGCTCATTCCCATCGCATGGGCGCTTTCCAGCACGTCAGGTGCGACCTGACCTAAGCCCGCGACCACGCCGCGTACCAGCGGCAGCAGGGCATACAGCACCAGCGCGATAAGCGCGGGCGTTAATCCCGTTCCGGCTATTCCCAGCATTCCCAGCGCCGGAAACGACTTCACCAGCCCGGCCAGCGGCGCAATCAGCAGGCCAAACAGCGCGACGGAAGGAATGGTCTGGATAACGTTGAGCACGGTAAAAACCCCGCCCTGGCGTGAAGGATGGCGATAGCACCACATACCAAGGGGGATCCCAACCAGAAGCGCCGGAAAGAGCGTACCGAAGAGGATCGTCAGGTGCTGCGCGAGGGCATCATCAAACACCTCCTGACGGTTGGCATACTCTTTTAACAGCGAGAGGTTGTTCAGCTCCCCGCTGAACAGCAGGAGTAAAGGAATACACCATATCTGCGCATTGAGCACCCATCGCCAGACGGCGCTGGGGATGAGTCGACGAATCGCATCGCTGCAGGCCAGCAGGCAGAGCGCCAGCCACAGCCACAGGCCGCTGCCGATAGTGGTTCTCGCCAGCGGGCTTTCCGCCGAGGCCATATGCGTCGCCGCCAGCCCGGCGCTCCAGAACAGGAGAATAAACAGCCCTTCAGAAAGAAGCAGCGTCAGCCACTGGGCCGGGCGTCCCTGCCAGAGCGACAGGATCACCCACGCGCCCAGCGCCGCCGCCAGCCACCCCGGCGTAAATGACCAGACCTGCCAGAGCGCTTTTCCCTCCCCCGACATCAGGCGGTTTGGGGCAACGTTGACAAACGGTAACGCGACCGCCGCGATGGCCACGCAGGCCAGCAGCAGCAGGACGCGGTTATGACATTTTATTGGCACAGCCTTTTCCCGTTACTTCACAAGCCCTTGTTGTTTCAGGAAGTCGGCGGCCACTTTTTTGGCATCCAGCCCCTCGACGGCAATGCTGGCATTCAGCTGCTGCAGCGTTTTTTCATCCAGCTTTTCGAAGACCGGTTTGACCCATTCTGCAATGTCCGGGTACGCTTTCAGCACCGCCTCACGCACCACCGGGGTCGGCGCGTAAATTGGCTGTACACCTTTTGGATCGGTCAGGGTCTGCAGGCCAAGCGCCGCCACCGGGCCGTCGGTGCCGTAGGCCATGGCCGCGTTAACGCCGGAAGTTTGCTGTGCCGCCGCTTTGATGGTCACCGCGGTATCCCCGCCCGCCAGCGAGAGAAGCTGCGCCTGGTCGAGCTTGAAGTCGTAGGCTTTTTCAAACGCGGGCAGCGCGTCAGGACGCTCGATAAACTCCGCCGACGCCGCAAGCTTAAAGTCGCCCTTCTCTTTCAGGTAGCGGCTGAGATCCGCCAGGGTAGTCAGCTTCCCTTTCTCCGCCACGTCCTTGCGCACGGCGATAGTCCAGGTATTGTTGGCCGGTGCCGGGGTCAGCCAGACCAGTTTGTTCTGTTCCGCGTCCAGCTTTTTGACTTTCTCATACCCGGCTTTGGCGTTTTTCCATGCCGGATCGTTTTCATCTTTGAAGAAGAATGCGCCGTTGCCGGTGTATTCCGGGTAGATATCCAGCTCGCCGGAGGTAATCGCGCCGCGCACGACGGGCGTGGTGCCGAGCTGAACTTTATTGACCGTTTTCACGCCGTGGCTTTCCAGCACCTGCAAAATAATATTGCCGAGCAGCGCGCCTTCGGTATCGATCTTCGAACCCACTTTTACCGGCTCCGCCGCCTGTAACGGCAGGCTCAGCGCCGCCAGTAACACCGCAGATCCCAACATCCCCTTTGCAATCGTCATTCCGCTATCCTCATTTTTTTGCTGCCTTTTTCAGAGGCTTGAGAGAAAAGCGTAGCTTAAAACGGCGGAATTAACCGTCAAAATGCCTTTTTAGCATAAGGTAAGACGCCTCCCCCGCAGGACGGGGGGAGGCAAAGGAGGGAAAGGTTACAGCAGCTCGAACTCGCCTTTATTCACGCGGGCGGAGTCCACGCCGATAAAGACGTTAAACTTGCCCGGTTCCGCATCGTATTTCATCTGCTGGTTCCAGAACTTCAGCGCATCCACGTCGATCGGGAAGCTGATGGTTTTGGTTTCCCCCGGCTTCAGGTTGACCTTCTCAAAACCGCGCAGCTGTTTCACCGGACGGCTCATCGACGCGGTGACATCCTGCACGTACATCTGGATCACCGTAGCCCCTTCGCGCTTGCCGGTGTTGGTCACCTCAACGCTGGCGGTGACCTTGCCGTCACGCTTCAGGGTCGGCGCCGACATTTTCACGTCGGAGACCTTGAAGGTGGTGTAGCTCAGGCCGTAACCAAACGGATAGAGCGGGCCGTTAGCTTCGTCGAAGTAGCGAGAGGTGTACTTGTTCGGCTTGTCGGCGTTATACGGGCGACCGGTGTTCAGGTGGCTGTAGTACACCGGAATCTGCCCGACGGAGCGCGGGAAGGACATCGGCAGCTTGCCCGACGGGTTGTAATCGCCAAACAGCACGTCGGCGATGGCGTTACCGCCTTCGGTACCGGCGAACCAGGTTTCCAGAATGGCGTCAGCCTGCTGGTCTTCCTTCACCAGCGCCAGCGGACGACCGTTCATCAGCACCAGCACCAGCGGCTTGCCGGTGGCTTTCAGGGCGGCGATCAGATCGCGCTGGCTCTGTGGAATGGTGATATCGGTACGGCTGGAGGCTTCGTGCGCCATACCCTGCGCTTCACCCACGACCGCAACAACGACGTCAGACTGCTTCGCGGCGTTCACCGCTTCGTCAATCATCTCCTTCGGCGTGCGCGGATCGACCTTCACCGCTTCCTCGTACTGGTTGAGGAAGGTCACGATATCTTTATCGTTGGTGACGTTCGCCCCTTTGGCGTAAACCACTTTGGCGTTTTCACCGACGGCACTCTTGATACCGGTCAGCACGGTCACGGACTGGTCAGCCACGCCCGCCGCAGACCAGCTGCCCATGACGTCGCGCTTGCTGTCGGCCAGCGGCCCCACCACGGCAATGGTGCCGGATTTTTTCAGCGGCAGCGTGTCGAGGCGGTTCTTCAGCAGCACCAGGCTTTCGCGCGCGACGTCACGCGCCTCTTTGCGGTGCAGGCGGCTTTCGGCATTGGTATCTGCCGGGTCAGAATCTTTCGGCCCCAGGTGGCTGTACGGATCGTTAAACAGCCCCATGTCGTATTTCACGTTCAGCACGTGACGGGTGGCATCGTCCAGCTCCGCCATCGTCACCTTGCCGCTCTTCACCAGCCCCGGCAGGTACTTGCTGTAATACTCGTCGCTCATGCTCATGTTGATGCCGGACTTGAGCGCCACGCGCACCGCGTCTTCCGGATCGGAGGCGGTACCATGCTTGATCAGCTCTTTAATCGCGCCGTGGTCAGAAACGGTGATGCCTTTAAAGCCCCACTGGTCGCGCAGAACGTCTTTCAGCAGCCAGGAATCAGAGGTCGCAGGCGTGCCGTTCAGCGAGTTCAGCGCCACCATCACCGCGCCGCTGCCCGCATCCAGCCCTGCCTTGTACGGCGGCATGTAGTCGTTGAACAGGCGCTGCGGGCTCATGTCGACGGTGTTGTACTCTTTACCGCCCTCCACCGCGCCGTAGGCCGCAAAGTGCTTGACGCTGGTCATCACCGAGTAGCGGTCCGCCGGGCTCTTGCCCTGCATCGCTTCCACCATGGTTTTACCCATCGTGGAGGTTAAAAACGTATCTTCACCAAAGCCTTCCGAGCCGCGGCCCCAGCGCGGATCGCGCGAGACGTCCACCATGGGCGCCCAGGTCATGTTCAGCCCGTCGTCCGCCGCTTCATAAGCCGACACGCGCCCGACGGTTTTCACCGCGTCGAGGTTAAAGGAAGACGCTAAGCCGAGGCTGATGGGGAAGACGGTACGCTGGCCGTGCACCACGTCGTAGGCAAAGAACAGGGGAATTTTCAGGCGGCTGAGATCCATCACCTGGTCCTGCATCTTGCGGATATCCTGGCGGGTGACGGTATTAAAGATGGCACCTACCTGCCCGTCTTTGATCATCTCGCGGATGGCCTCTTTCGGGTTATCCGGGCCGACGCTGATCAGACGCAGCTGGCCGATTTTCTCATCGACCGTCATTTTCTTGAGCAATTCCGTGACAAACGCGTCCCGCGCTTCAGGCGTGAGCGGGTGATTGCCAAACAAATCCTCTGCCAGCGCAGGTTGCAGCGCCAGGCTGACGGCGACACCTACAGAACATAGCCATTTCATGTCGTTTTACTCTCTCATCAATAACCGCCGGACGATCTCGGCCATACCGTGCGAAAAGCGCAGTGTGCCACAAACCCTCCGATCGTTGCAGGGTTATTCTCTGATTTTTCTCGTGAATACTCGACCGCTTAACAGTTAATCGCGCTATGCTTTACAGCGAGAAATTTGCCCCACCACAAGGAGTGGAAGATGTCTTCTGTTCGAACTGACGATAACAAAACCTTTATTAACGAACTGTCGCGCCTGGTTGGCTCCTCTCACCTGCTTACCGACCCGGCTAAAACCGCCCGCTACCGCAAGGGCTTCCGCTCCGGTCAGGGCGAGGCGCTGGCGGTGGTTTTCCCCGGCACGCTGCTGGAGCTGTGGCGCGTCCTGAGCGCCTGCGTCGCCGCCGACAAGATTATTTTAATGCAGGCGGCCAACACCGGCCTGACCGAAGGCTCCACGCCGAACGGCAACGATTACGATCGTGACATCGTGATTATCAGCACCCTGCGCCTCGACAAGCTGCACCTGCTGGACAAGGGCGAGCAGGTGCTCGCGTTCCCCGGCACGACGCTCTACTCCCTCGAGAAAGCGCTTAAGCCGCTGGGCCGCGAACCGCACTCGGTGATCGGCTCCTCCTGCATTGGCGCCTCGGTGGTCGGTGGGATCTGCAATAACTCCGGTGGCTCGCTGGTGCAGCGCGGCCCCGCCTATACCGAGATGTCCCTGTTTGCCCGTATTGACGAAAACGGCAAGCTGACGCTGGTGAACCACCTGGGAATCGATCTCGGCGTCACGCCAGAACAGATCCTCAGCAAGCTCGACGACGATCGCGTGAAGGATGAAGACGTTCAGCACGACGGTCGCCATGCGCACGATCATGACTACGTGACCCGCGTGCGGGATATCAATGCCGATACGCCGGCGCGCTATAACGCCGACCCGGATCGCCTGTTTGAATCCTCCGGCTGCGCGGGCAAGCTGGCCGTTTTTGCGGTACGTCTGGACACCTTCCCGGCCGAGAAAAAGCAGCAGGTATTCTACATCGGCACCAACCAGCCTGAGGTTCTGACGGAGATCCGCCGTCATATTCTGGGCGAATTCACCCATCTGCCGGTGGCGGGCGAGTACATGCACCGGGACATTTACGACATCGCCGAGCGCTACGGCAAAGACACGTTCCTGATGATCGACAAGCTCGGCACCGACAAAATGCCGTTCTTCTTCACCATGAAGGGCCGTACCGACGCGATGCTGGAGAAAGTGTCGCTGTTCAAACCCCACTTCACCGACCGCTTTATGCAGAAGCTGGGCAACGTTTTCCCGGCGCATCTGCCGGAGAGGATGAAAACCTGGCGCGACAGGTACGAACATCACCTGCTGCTGAAAATGGCCGGAGACGGGATCGCCGAAGCGCAGGCCTGGCTGACCGAATTCTTTAAAACCGCCGAAGGGGATTTCTTTGCCTGTACGCCAGAAGAGGGCAGCAAAGCCTTCCTGCACCGCTTTGCCGCCGCAGGGGCCGCCATCCGATATCAGGCGGTACATTCCGAAGAGGTGGAAGATATTCTGGCGCTCGATATCGCCCTGCGGCGTAACGACACCGAGTGGTTTGAACACCTGCCGCCGGAAATCGACAGCAAGCTGGTGCACAAGCTCTATTACGGCCACTTTATGTGCTATGTCTTCCATCAGGATTACATCGTCAAGAAAGGGGTCGATGCACACGAACTGAAGGAGCAGATGCTCGCCCTTCTGCGTGAACGCGGCGCACAATATCCTGCGGAACACAACGTCGGACATCTTTATAAAGCCCCTGACGCACTTAAGCAGTTTTATCGCGCGAATGACCCTACAAACAGCATGAATCCCGGCATCGGTAAAACAACGCGGAAGAAATACTGGAAAGAGAGCGCAGACGAGGAGCGGCACATAACGCAAACGTCTGATTAATTCCTACAGCCAAATTTGAGAGATTGTTAAGCGCTCCTTAATCGTAATAGAGTAACCGCTTATCGCCGGAGAAACGTGTCTCCGGCCTTCGATAAGAGGAGCAGGCACATCATGTCGGCTATTGATGTTTTATCCGAGACCGAGCTGGAAGTGCGCGACGCCCGTCCCGATGATGTGCATGCCATTGCCGCGATCTATGCCTGGCATGTGCTTCACGGGCGCGCGTCATTTGAAGAAGTCCCCCCGACTATTGACGAAATGCGTCATCGCATGAAAAGCGTGGCGGAGAACGGTTTACCGTGGCTTATCGCGCTGTACCGCGGCATTGTGGTGGGCTACTGCTATGCCACCCCTTACCGACCGCGACACGCCTACCGCTATACCCTGGAAGAGTCGATTTACGTGGATGCCAGCATCACCGGGCGCGGTTTTGGCACGGCACTGATGGATGCACTGATCGCACGCTGCGAGCAAGGGCCGTGGCGGCAGATGATTGCCGTGGTAGGAGATGGCAATAACAATGCCGGCTCGTTACGTCTGCATAAAAAACATGGTTTCGTGATTGTCGGTCAGCTGCGCAGCGTAGGCTACAAGAAAGGTGACTGGCGGGATACGGTGATTATGCAGCGCCCGCTCAACGATGGTGACTGGACGCTGCCGGAATAAACGCAAAACGGTAACCTGGGTTACCGTTTTTAGTGTTTGTAGGCCGGGTAAGGCAAAGCCGCCACCCGGCGCTGACAGACGGCTCAGTCGTTCTGCGCCGTCGCCATCTGCTCCGCTTTTTGCTTTTTATACGTCAATGCCGCGGCCGGGACAGGCTGCACTTTTCCTGTTTCAATCCAGGTACGCAGGCGGCTCGCGTCGGCGAAGTGCGTATATTTGCCGAAGGCATCCATCACTACCAGTGCCACCGGTTTACCGTTAAATACGGTGCGCATCACCAGACAGTGTCCCGCCGCGTTGGTAAAGCCGGTTTTGGTTAGCTGAATATTCCAGTTATCCCGGTATACCAGATGGTTAGTATTGCGGAACGGCAGCGTATAGGCCGGGTTCGCAAAGGTCGCCATCTCTTCACGGGTGGTACTGAGCTGACCAATCAGCGGGTACTGTTTGCTGGCAATCAGCATTTTCGTCAGATCGCGCGCCGTGGAGACGTTGTTGATCGACAGACCCGTCGGTTCCACATAGTGCGTATTGTTCATCCCCAGCGCTTTGGCTTTCGCGTTCATCGCGCGGATAAACGCGTCGTAGCCGCCCGGATAGTGGTGCGCCAGGCTCGCCGCCGCGCGGTTTTCAGACGACATCAGCGCCAGCAGCAGCATATTTTTACGGCTGATCTCACTGTTCAGCCGCACGCGGGAGTAGATCCCTTTCATCTCCGGCGTGTGGCTAATATCCACTTTCAGTTTTTCGTCCAGCGGCAGATGGGCATCAAGCACCACCATCGCGGTCATTAATTTGGTAATTGAGGCGATCGGTCGCACCAGGTCCGGATGGCTGGCGTAAATCACCTTATTGGTGTTGAGATCGACAATCATCGCGCTGCCGGACGCAATTTGCGGCTGAGCAGCAGCGGTGGTCACCGCGGGCGTTTTGGCGACGGCCGGTACGACTGCGGACGCACCCAGCAACAGCGCCAGGCTAAGTAAAGAGACTCGGAATTTCAGCATGGTGAGACTTCTGATAATTATTCACGCACGTTATGACGTACACCGCCTGGGTTGTTGGATAAACACAGGCTGGCCTCGGCATCATAGCCGTCAGCGGGCGTTGTCGCCAGAGGATAATCGTGAACGGATGCTGCATTGCTGGCATTTACGCCAGCAATGCAGTGAACTCAGAAGAGTCGGTATCCATAACCCCAAAGAATCACCGTCAGCGCCAGGAGCGCCTCCAGCACCAGCACCCCGATGGCGAGCGTTGAGCTCGAGAAGCTCAGCCCCTCTTCTTTATTGATATTCAGGAAGGTAGGAACCCCCAGATACAGCAGATAACCGGTGTAAAAGAGGGCAATGGTACCGATCAGCGCGCACAGCCAGACCAGTGGATAGAGCGCAACAATACCGCTTAAGAACAGCGGGGTCGCGACATACCCGGCAAAGACCATACAGTGCGCCAGCGATGGACGCTGCGGATAGTTACGCGCCATCCAGTGAATGACGCGCCCCATGACCGCCACCCCCGCCAGCATCAGCCCATAAAAGATGATGGCAAGATAGAGTCCGGTAAACCAGGAAAGCTGAACCACGGTGCCGTCACCGAAGTTCCAGCCGATTTGTGTCGTTCCGATAAAAGCGCATATTACCGGCACCGCGGCCATCAGCAGCACGTGGTGCGTGTAATGATGCGAGACCGTTTCGTTCTCACTTTTAATGACATGCATTTCACGATCGGGATGGGAGAAAAGTCCCCAGACATGGTTCATAGCGCCCCCTTGTTGTCGGCCCGTCAGCGATACCTTAAGTATAATGCAGGCTTTAGATTATTTTATGTACAGTGGGAAATTTCCGTTGATTTCCCCGCCGTTGATTCAAGGGGTATATGATTAAACGAGGCACGCAGAGGGAGAAAACCGTTACGTAATGGATATTAACGCACTCATTGAGCAATATGGCTATGCCGCGCTGGTCATCGGCAGCGTGGCAGAAGGTGAAACCATCACGCTGTTAGGGGGCGTCGCCGCGCATCAGGGGTTACTGAAGTTCCCGCTGGTTGTTGCCGCGGTCGCGCTGGGCGGGATGATAGGCGATCAGCTGCTCTACTTTCTGGGGCTGCGCTTTGGGCCCACGCTGCTCAAGCGTTTCGCAAAGCATCAGAAGAAAATCCGCCGCGCTCAGCGGCTCATTCAACGTCATCCCTACCTGTTCGTTATTGGCACGCGCTTTATGTATGGCTTTCGCATTATCGGGCCGATACTGATTGGCGCCAGCCATCTGCCGCCCAAAATTTTTCTGCCGCTCAATATTGTGGGCGCGATTGCCTGGGCGCTGATCTTTACGACGCTCGGTTATGTAGGGGGGGAAGTGATTGCGCCCTGGCTGCATAATCTCGACCAGCACCTGAAGCACTGGGCGTGGTTGATTCTGGTGGTTGTGGCGGTGATTGCGGTGCGACTGTGGCTGAAGCACCGTGAAAAGACGCGGGATGAGGAGTGAGTGCGGCCTGATGCCCTCACCCTAACCCTCTCCCACAGGGAGAGGGAACTAAAAATACCCTCTCTCACAGGGAGAGGGGAATCTATCCCTCCGGCTTAAACTGCGGGTTCGCCAGCATAAAGCCCCCGTCGACGATAAACGATTGCCCTGTTGTATAGCTGGCGTCGCTGTCACACAGCCACGCCACCAGGCTGGCAATCTCTTTTGTGTGGCCCGGCCTGGCCAGCGGGATTTCCGGCATGGAGCCTTCCTTCACTTCGCTGTCGTCCATGTCGTTCATCGGCGTGGCAATCGCACCCGGCGCGACGGCGTTCACCAGAATGTTGTGCTTCACCAGCTCCATCGCCATGGATTTGGTTAAGCCGCCGAGCGCGTGTTTTGCCGCCGTGTAGGCACTCGCTTGCGGCAGAGGCGTGTGTTCATGCACCGAGGTGATGTTCACAATCCGCCCCCCTTCCCCCTGCTTCACCATCTGCCTTGCGGCTATCTGTGAACAGAGAAACGCACCGTCCACGTCGACGGTGAAAATATTCCGCCAGTCGTCAAACGGCATCTCGAGGAACGGCGCTTTGGTCATCGCCCCTGCATTATTGACCAGCACGTCCAGCCGGCCAAAGCGCGCAATCAGCGTCTCTATGGCCTCAGCGCCTTCCGGCAGTGTGCTTAGATCAAGATGGACAGCCTCCGCGCGCTGCCCCTGCGCTTCGACTTCACGGCAGGTTTCCAGCGCCCCTTTCTCATCCGAGTGCCAGGTGACGCCAATATCAAACCCGCGCTCTGCCAGCATCAGGGCCGTGGTTTTACCGATCCCGGAATCCGATGCGGTCACAATCGCTACTCTGGTCATACTCACCTCCTGAAAAACTGCAAAGAGGTAAGTATAGTTAATGACCTTTTTTAGCCATGATGATAGCCACCGCCCAGCGCGGAGGTCAGCTGCAGCGTGGCGTCCACATACTGCCCCTTCAGCAGCAGTCCTTCGAGGTGCTCTTTAAGGGCCGGTATTCTGGCTTCACTGACCCGGGAGCCCGCAACGATCCCCGCGCTGAAACGCGCCTGCGCCAGCGCTACAACCCGTGCCGCATCTTTTTCAACCTGCTGCTGGTGGCTGTTTTTCGCCATGAGCGTTTCGACTTCACTGGCCGTGTGTGCCACCTGATTGACGGCCTCTACCACCGCTTTGTTGTAGTTGGCTACTGAAAGGTTGTTCTGCGCCTGAGCGATATCCAGCCCGGCGTTAAGCCTGCCGCTGTCGAAAATCGGCAGCGTCAGCCCGGCGGTCACGCCCATCTGCTGCGCGGACGAACGGAACAGATCGCTCAGATGGAGGGCATCCTGCTGTAAGAACGCCATCAGGTTCACGTCAGGATAAAACGCCGCTCGGGCGGCCTCCACTTCACTCATGGAGGCTTCGATATACCAGTGCGCCTCCTGCAGATCCGGACGGCGTGCCAGCAGTTCATAGCCGAGCGTCGACGGTAGCGAGGCTTCCACCGTTGGCAAAGCGTGCCGCGTCAGCTTCACGGAGGAGGCGTTCGTCAGCGCGACCAGGCGCGCCTCAATGGCTTTCATTTTCCCGTTGACTTCGGCCAGCTGCTCTTCGGTTTTGCTGGCGTTGATATCCGTTTCAACGCCCTCCACGGAGGAGGTGATCCCGTGCTGATACAGCTCGCGATCGGCACCGATAATATTGTCCTGCTCATGTTTAATCTGCGCGAGGACCTCCCCCACGGCGGCCTGCGTTTGCCACTCCCAGTAGAGCCGCGCCACGCTGCTGGCCAGCAGCTGACGGGTCTGCTCCAGCTCCGCTTTTTGCGCATTCACTTTGCCAATCCGGGCTTCGACCTGCGCGCGATTTTTTCCCCACAGATCGAGATCCCAGCCTGCCGTCAGGCCAAAGGTGCCGTTGGTGTACCACGGCCCGGTTGTCCCTGCCGCCGGGTCGGTAATGGCAAAGGGCCCCATCAGCCCCTCGGCGGACATTTTCTGACGTTCGGCATCCGCTGAAAAATCAATCTGCGGACCGTCGGCAGCCATAGCCGCTTTGGCCTGGGCTTCCGCAAGCGTAATGCGCTGACGGGCAATCTGCATATCCGGCGCATCGCTTAATGCTTTCGCAATAAGCCCGTTAAGTTCCGGATCGTTATATGCTTTCCACCACTCATTTTTCGGCCAGTCCTGATGATTCAGAACCGTATTCACCGACGCCGCCGTGGTTTGCGTTTTAATGGGAGATACCGTGGCATGTTCAGGCGCACAGGCCGCCAGAATAAAAACGAAGGGAGCACTCAGAGATAAAATAAGAGAACGTTTCATGACGCCATAAACTCAAAAAATAAAGGCGCAAATTACGCTCGATTCTCTTTATTTTTTTAGTAATGCGTGGCAATGCGTAAATTGTCATAGATTTAAATATACGGAAAAGTATTCACCAAAATTATTATTTAAATTGAATTATGCAAATGAAAAATAATCAACCCGACAGGGTGAACATCCTCTGTCAGGTTGATCGCTTTATTAAACTTTCAGCGAAGCGCCTTTTGTCGCAATAACCTCTTTATACCAGTAGAAACTTTTCTTACGGCTGCGCGCCAGCGTGCCTTTCCCGCTGTCATCGCGATCGACGTAAATAAAGCCGTAGCGCTTAGAGAGTTCAGCTTTTGATGCGCTTACCAGATCGATGGGCCCCCAGCTGGTGTAGCCCATCACCTCAACGCCGTCTTCGATCGCTTCACGCACCTGCACCAGATGGTCGTTAAGGTAGCTGATGCGGTAGTCGTCCTGCACCACGCCGTCTGCGTCCGGTTTATCCTTCGCCCCGAGGCCATTTTCCACGATAAACAGCGGCTTCTGATAGCGATCCCAGAGCACGTTTAGCAGAGTACGCAGGCCGATGGGGTCAATCTGCCAGCCCCATTCGGAACTGGCCAGATGCGGGTTTGGCACCATGCTCAGGATATTGCCGCGCGCCTGCTGGTTGAGGGCGTCATCCGCGGTGACGCAGCCCGTCATGTAGTAGCTGAAGGAGATAAAATCGACGGTAGTTTTCAGCGCCTCGCGGTCGGCGTCAGTGACCTCTAGCTGAATGCCGTTGTCGCGGAAGAAGCGCTGCATATACCCCGGGTAGGCGCCGCGGCACTGCACGTCGCCAAAGAATTGCCACGCGCGGTTTTCCTGCAACGTCTCCAGAACATCTTCCGGCTTGCAGGTCAGGGGATACATCAGGCCGCCCAGCAGCATGTTGCCGATTCTGGCATCCGGGATAATCTCATGGCAGGCCTTCACCGCCAGCGCGCTGGCCACCAGCTGGTGGTGGATCGCCTGGTACACCTCCCCTTTGCTGCGGGTTTCCGGCAGACCGACGCCGGTCATCGGCGCGTGCAGAGACATATTGATCTCATTGAAAGTCAGCCACAACTTGACCTTCTCTTTGTAGCGCGCAAACACGGTACGGGCATAGCGCTCAAAGAAGCCGATAGTCTGACGGCTGCCCCACCCGCCGTACTGCTTCACCAGCCCCCACGGCATTTCATAGTGCGACAGCGTCACCAGCGGCGTGATGTTGTGCGCGGCCAGCTCGTCAAACAACCGGTCGTAAAACGCCAGCCCCGCCTCGTTCGGCTGCTGCTCGTCACCGTTCGGAAAAATGCGGGTCCAGGCAATGGAGACGCGCAGGCAGCTAAAGCCCATCTCGGCGAACAGCTTGATGTCTTCCGGGTAGCGATGATAGAAGTCGATGGCGACATCCTTGATGCCGCTGTCCCCAGGGACGCGCTCAACTACCGGGCCGAAGACACCCTGCGGCTGAACGTCAGAGGTGGACAGCCCTTTCCCCTCCTCCAGATACGCACCCTCTACCTGATTCGCGGCAACCGCGCCGCCCCATAAAAAATCGTCCGGGAAAGTTTTCATCACGTTCTCCTGTTATTGATGACTGACGCTGAGTAACGGCGCACCGGCAATGACGGACGTTGCCGCCACGGTCGCCACCTCGCGATACTCGTCGCTGTTACTGATAATAATCGGGGTCGCCAGGTCGTATCCGGCATCGATAATCGCCTGTCGGTCAAACTCCAGCAGCAGATCGCCGGGCTGCACCTTGTCACCGACCTTCACATGGGCGGTAAACGGCCTGCCGTCGAGCTTCACAGTGTCGATACCCACGTGGATCAACACTTCAATCCCGCTGTCACTGAGCAGGCCGATGGCGTGTTTGGTCTGGAACAGCGAAGCCACCACGCCGGCAAACGGGGCAACCACTTTGTTATCGGAGGGAATAATCGCGGCGCCGCTGCCCAGCAGGCCGCTGGCAAACGTGGTATCCGGCACCTGGTCGAGAGCAAGAACGGTACCGGTCATCGGCGATAGCACATCGTTTTCGCCCGCGGAGACCACATTCTCTGGCGCGGTGTTTCCTGGCATACCGGCGAGCAGCGTCAGGCCGCAGCTCAGCACCAGCGCCACCACCGTGCCGATAATGCCTCCCCACAGCGTGGCGTCCACGCCGCCCGGCGGAATCATCTGGGCGATGGTAAAGATATTGGCGAAGCCGAAGGAGTAAACGTGGGTGTCACTGAAGCCGACAATCGCCCCACCGATAGCGCCAGCCACGCAGCCAAAGATAAACGGACGGCGCAGCGGCAGGTTTACGCCATACACTGCGGGTTCGGTGATACCGAAAATACCTGCCGTCACGGATGAACCGGCCAGCATTTTCTGACGCGCATCGCGGGTACGCAGGAAAATGCCCAGCGCCGCCCCCACTTGGCCAAACACCGCAGGCAAAAGCATGGGCAGCATGGAGTCATGCCCCAGCACCGCCAGGTTGTTGATCATCAGCGGCACCAGCCCCCAGTGCAGGCCAAAAATAACGCAGACCTGCCACAGCGCGCCCATCGCCGCGCCCGCCAGCCACGGTGCCAGAACGTAAATAGTCTGATAGCCGTTCGCCAGCATCTGGCTCAGCCAGGTCGCCAGCGGCCCGATAACGAGGAAAGTCAGCGGCACGGTCACGCCCAGACAGATCAGCGGCGCGAAGAAGTTTTTCATCGAGGAAGGCAGCAGCCTGGTGCTCTGTTTTTCCAGCCAGCAGCTGACCCACGCGGCGAGAATAATCGGGATCACCGACGCGCTGTAGTTGAACCACGTGACGGGGATGCCCAAAAAGGCTTCCGATACCGCCCCCGGCTGCTGGCTGGCGTTAAATGCCGCAATCATCACCGGATGGGTGAGCGCCCCGCCGATCACCATGGTAATAAACGGGTTGCCGCCGAACTTTTTCCCGGCGGTATAACCCAGCACCAGCGGGAAGAAGAAAAACAGCGCATCGCTGGCGGCAAACCAGATTTTATACGTGCCGCTCTCGGTCGTGAGCCAGCCGCAGACCACGGCCAGCGCCAGCAGCCCCTTCAGAATACCGGACGCGGCCAGAATGCCGATAAACGGGGTAAAGATCCCGGAGACGATGTCAATCAGGCGGCCCAGCAGGTTCCCCTTTTCGCCCTTCTCTTCCACGACAGGGGCGTCGTCGGTCAGGCCTGCTTCATTGCGGACAGCCTGCCAGACGTCGTGAACGTGGTTGCCAATCACCACCTGAAACTGGCCGCCGCTTTCGACCACCATGATCACGCCCGGGTTTTTCTTGAGCCCTTCCGCATCCGCCCGTTGATTCTCTTTCAGTTTGAAGCGAAGCCGGGTCGCGCAGTGCACAAGACTGACGATGTTCTCTTTTCCGCCAACGTGGCCGAGAATATCCTTCGCTAACGCCTGGTATTCCATCTCGATTTCCTTACATCCGATGCCCGCAGGCACCTGTTGACTGAGTACAAAAATAAAAAAACCCGAGAACGACCTTCTGACGAAGGCCGCGCTCAGGTTTTGCCTGCGTGATGCAGTAACAATCCTGTTTTGAGGCTTAACGCCCCTCTTTTCTCACCCGCTCGATATGAATGGCGAGGAACATAATTTCTTCGGTTGTCAGCTCACGCTGATAGCTTTTGTTCAGGTGCTGCGCAATTTTCTCGGCGCATTTCCACGCCTTCGCGTAGTTGTCTTTGACTGCGGTATGCAGGGAGACATCGTCATCTTCCACCACGGTGCGGGTGAGCATCCGCTGGGCAAAAAACTTCAGGTGGGTGACGAAACGCTGGTAGCTGAGCGACTCTTCGTCATACTCAAGCTGCAGCTGATACTTCACCAGCTGCAGGATCTCCTGCATCACCCGCGTCACGTGCATCACCTCCGGCATTTCGCTGTTCAGCTGCGCGGTGACCAGATGCAGCGCGATAAAACCGGCCTCATCCTCCTCCAGTTCGACGTTAAGGCGTCTGGCGATAATGGCCCGCGCCTCCTGCCCTAACTCAAACTCCTTCGGATACAGCCGTTTAATATCCCACAGCAGCACGTTTTTGATGGCCAACCCGTTCTTCTGCCGCTCAATCGCAAAGTAGCAGTGATCGGTGAGGGTGATATACAAGCTCTCCTGCAGCTTGCCCAGCCGCTGCGCCGCCAGCCCGATGATGCGGTCGCAGGTGGTCATCACCTCCAGCGGAATCTGACTCAGCAGCTCGCCGAGCCGACGCACCAGTTCATCGCTTTGTAACGCAAACACCTTTTCAACCCGCGCGGTATCCAGCGCTTCACCGACGAGCTTCTGAAAGGCCAGCCCACGGCCCATCACCACCTGTTCGCGCCCGCGCTCATCCTGAACAACCACCACGTTATTATTGAGTATCTTGGCGATTTTCATCTGAACCCCAGAAACAAAAAAACCTGACCTCCGGCAGATGCCAGAAAATCAGGTTTTGCCTGCCTAAGCAGTAACAATCCAGTTCTGGCACTCTATCAGTTTCATTCGTAGCCTCAATGCGTCACGCGTCAGAAACGTGACGCGGATCGAACTTGCTACCGTGATATCAGAAGGTCACCACCGTTTTCAGCTCGGTGACCCAGGCATCCTGGGTGCTACTGACCCCGCCGGGATGGTGCCAGTACTGAATGCCCGGCTGCAGTTCAAGCCATGGCACCGGACGAAAGCGGTAGTAAAACTCGCCGTTCAGGGAATGGCCCGGGACCGGGTGATATGCCGGATTGTTGTAGTCGCTCACGCCGCTCAGGCTGTTCAGGTAACGCTGGTTGCGGGCGTACTGGCTGCTCATATCAATCCAGGTTAAGCCAAAGCCAATCCAGTCTTCCGGTCGGGCATCAAACAGTCCGCGATAGCGCAGCGAGGCGGCGTAAACCTGATGCATGTAGTTAGTGAGCTGATCCGCAAGGCTCATGCTGAACGAGGTGCTCAACCCGCGATTCGGGTCATCCTGATGCTGCGTAAGCTGCTGGTTCAGCCCGGCGTACATGAACCAGGTCCGGCTGTGGGTATCGAATCCGTCCGGGTCCGTCGCCCCCGCCCCACCGGATTTGCCGCGATAGAGATCGGTTTGCGGCGCGTTGGTAAACACCACGCCCAGGTTGTACGCGCCCGGCAGGCCGTTAATCAGCGGACGCGCTTCGATTTCAACCGGCAGTAAGATCCCTTTGCTGCCCTTCGTCGACCAGCTCCAGGCATGGCTGCGGCTGGCGGCCTGCGGATTCTGCTCCATCACGCCGCCTTTTAAGGTCAGCGTCGGCGTGAGTTTATAGGCAAGCGTGGTGCCCCAGGTGTGCACGTTCCAGTTGTTCCAGGTCAGCGAGTTGGCTGACTTTCCGCCGCACTGGGACAGCAGCTGGAAATCACAGGGGATAATTTGATCGAAGGTTTGCACCTTGTTCATCATCCCGATGCGCCAGGTCAGACGCCGGTCGTCAAAGCTGCGGGCAAAGGTCAGCCAGCCCAGACGGGTAATCGACTGCCCGCCCCAGCTCTCCTGGGTCAGATCGTTGAAGTTGACGCGCGGGTCCTGCACGCGTTTGGTGGTGAGATCGTCATTGTGGTTGCGGTTGACGATGTTCCCCTCGATACGCGCGTCCGGGATACCGGTCCAGCGCTCCAGATCCTGGTTGAAGGTCAGCGCGAACTGGTCAATATAGGCCACGTGGGAGTCGTGGTTATATCCGCCACCGCCGTTCCAGCCAATTTCATTCAGGTATCCGAGGTTATAGGTAAAACCGTTATCGTTAAGGATTTTACGTATGCCGAGCATTTCGCCCAGCACAGGCTCCGGCGGAGCTTCAAACCCTAATACCGTACCGTTCCAGTCTTGCGCCATCGACAGCGGGGATATCGCCAATAAGGCGAACGCATAGAGTTTATTTTTATATGCCATGATAACAACCTGTGATTGAGTATTGAGTGCGTAACCGGCCGCAGGAAATTTTTCTATTTCCTGTCGATATTTCTTTTTTTAAAAATCATTAAAAAGTGCTAAGCCAAATATCTCTCCTGCGTAAATGACAGGCAAAAAAAAACCTAAGCGCCCCACAGCGAAAATGCTGAGGAACGCTTAGGTTTTGCCTGTTAACCAGTCACAATCCTGCGTTGAAAACAGTGGCACCTTAACACCGTCGCGCCACGTTGAAAACCTGAACTGTTTTCTGTTTTAAAAAAGTGTGAGCAATTTAACGCTTATTATTTGGACTGAATCACCCGCGCAATATCAGCCGACGTCTGTAAAGTACGAATCTCCTGAAATAATTCCAGCGCTTCCTCGTACTCTTTGCGTAAATAACTCAGCCACTGCTTAATACGCGCGACGTGATACAAACCGGTGTCGCCCTGCTTTTCCAGACGGCTGTATTTTTGCAGCAGCGTGACGACATCTGCCCAGGGCATACGCGGTTCGTTATATTTCACCACCCGGCTGAGGTTGGGCACATTCAGCGCGCCGCGGCCGATCATGACCGCATCGCAGCCGGTGGCCTGCAGACAGGCCTGCGCGCTCTCGTAATCCCATATTTCGCCGTTGGCGATCACCGGAATGGAGAGGCGTTTGCGGATCTCACCGATCGCCTGCCAGTTTATGCGATCGGCTTTGTAGCCATCTTCTTTAGTGCGGCCATGCACCACCAGCTCGGTGGCCCCGGCCTGCTGCACCGCATCGGCGATCTCGAACTGTCGGGCATCGCTGTCCCATCCCAGCCGCACCTTTACCGTCACCGGCAAATGCGCGGGCACGGCCTCGCGCATGGCTTTCGCGCCGCGGTAAATCAGCTCAGGATCTTTCAGCAACGTCGCCCCGCCGCCGCTGCCGTTCACCAGCTTCGACGGACAGCCGCAGTTGAGATCTACCCCGTAAGAGCCCAGCTCAACCGCGCGGGCGGCGTTTTCCGCCAGCCATTCCGGGTACTGGCCGAGCAGCTGAATCCGCACCAGCGTGCCGGAAGAGGTTCGGCTCTGGTTGTGCAGCTCGGGGCAAAGCCGGAAGAAGGATTTTACCGGCAACAGCATATCCACCACGCGCAAAAACTCCGTCACGCAGAGATCGTAGTCGTTCACCTCGGTCAGAAGCTCGCGCACAAGGGAGTCGAGCACGCCTTCCATTGGGGCCAGTAAAACACGCATAGCAGTACCTGTGAAAAAAGACGCGCTATAGTAGCCGCTCTCTATTTCGCTGGGAAGCGCTTCTGTTCAGGCAGAAAGTCACCCGGCGTTGCCCCAACAATGGCGCGAAACGCCGCCGCAAATGCCGCCGGGCCGGAAAACCCCAGCATCCAGGCCACCTGCTTAACCGGGTATCCGTTGGCGAGAAGATCCAGCGAGGCACAAATCCTTGCGCGCTGTCGCCAGGCCCGGAAACTAAAGCCGGTATCGTTGATAAACGCACGTGAAAATGTGCGTTCTGACATCGCGGCCCGTTCCGCCAGCCTTTCCAGAGAGAGATCCCAGAGATTGTTGGCAATGATGTCACAGGCCACGCGATGTAAGCGCTCATCCACGGGCATCGGCAGCTCGGCTGAAATCTGCTGCGTCTCGCTGAGGATGTCGAGCAGCAAAACGGCCATGCTGCGCTGGCTTGCCGGCCGGTATTCCGCGCTGAACAGCCCGGCAATCAGCTCTTTGAACAACGCTGTGGCCATAATCACGTGAACCTCGTCTTTCCGCTTAAAAGGTTCGCATTGCGAAATCAGTGCCGGGCTAAACCAGACCGCGCGAAGCTCCGTTGCGGATAACACGCTGTAGGTATGCTCCTGAAAGGGAGGGATCCACAGCGCGCGCTGCGGCGGTATGACCCAGCGTTTGCTGCCGGTTTCGACCAGCATGACTCCTTTGATGGCAAACAAAAGTTGTCCCTGCGAATGCTGGTGAGGCGGATCGACTTCGCCGCGCGTATAGCGAATTGCCCCTCTTGACCATCCGATGGCATCGTCGTGAATTGGCGTTTTATCGATAACGGTTGGCATTTCACATTCTCCCCTTCCTCTTATGATGCTGCTTGTACACGTAACCGGAGAGAGACGCAATGCACATCCATTTTATTATTCATGAACATTTCGAGGCGCCAGGCGCCTATGAAATCTGGGGGAAAAGTCGCGGCTGCAGTCTGAGCTACACCAGAGTGTATCAGGGCGAACCGTTACCTGAGGAACTGGGGCACACAGACCTGCTAATCATCATGGGAGGCCCGCAGTCCCCCGCCACCACGCGTGAGGAATGCCCCTGGTTTGATGCGCAGGCGGAAAAGGCACTCATCAGTCGCGCGATAGAGGCAGGTAAAACGGTGATAGGCGTTTGTCTGGGCTCACAGCTTATCGGCGAAGCGCTGGGCGCCGCGTTTTGCCACAGCCCGGAAAAAGAGATCGGCAAATTTCCCGTCAGGCTCACAGATGCAGGCAAGGCGAACCCGCTGTTTGAGGGCTTTGGCAGCGTGCTGAACGTCGGTCACTGGCATAACGACATGCCTGGGTTGACGCCGCAGGCTAAGGTTCTGGCTTACAGCGAGGGCTGTCCCCGCCAGATCGTGCAGTACAGCGAACGGGTTTACGGTTTCCAGTGCCATATGGAGCTAACGCCGGAGGTGGTAGAGTTGCTGATTGAGCATTCGCAGAATGACCTCCGCCGCGCGGGTGAATTCCGTTTTGTCGAAACGGCGGAAAAACTCCGCTCGCATGATTATCGCGAAATGAACCAGGTGCTGTTTTCTTTTCTCGATAAACTGACCGCCTGACGCTGATGCCTTCTCTGGCGCGTTACTTCGCCAGCGCAATCCCTTTCCTCTAAACTGTAGCCTGCACCAGTAAGGTGATACCGGACGTTCCATTCCGGAATGTCTGGTATGCTCAAAATTCATGATGTGATCCGTGGCACATTTTAAGGTTTAATTGTATGATGAATGCGTTTCAGCAAGGACTATCACCATGAGCAAATCATTGAACATTATCTGGCAATATCTGCGCGCATTCGTCCTGATTTACGCCTGCCTGTATGCCGGGATTTTCATCGCGTCGCTGCTGCCCATCACCATTCCCGGCAGCATTATCGGCATGCTGATCCTCTTCGTGCTGCTGGCGCTGCAAATCCTGCCTGCAAAGTGGGTCAACCCCGGCTGCTTCGTCCTCATTCGCTATATGGCGCTGCTTTTCGTGCCTATCGGCGTCGGGGTGATGCAGTATTTTGATTTGCTCAAAGCCCAGTTCGGCCCGATCGTTGTTTCCTGCGCGGTGAGTACGCTGATGGTTTTCCTGGTGGTGAGCTGGAGTTCACATCTGGTGCATGGCGAACGTAACGTGATTGGGGAGAAAACAAAAAAATGATGGACAATATCTGGTGGTCCCTGCCGCTGACCCTGGCAGTGTTCTTCGCCGCACGTAAGCTTGCCGCGCGTTTCAAAATGCCCTTGCTGAACCCCCTGCTGGTGGCGATGGTGGTGATTATCCCGTTCCTGCTGCTCACCGGCATTCCTTACGAACGCTACTTTGCCGGCAGCAAAATCTTAAACGACCTGCTGCAACCCGCCGTCGTGGCGCTGGCGTTTCCTTTATATGAGCAGCTGCACCAGATCCGCGCCCGCTGGAAATCCATCATTACCATCTGTTTTGTGGGCAGCCTGGTGGCAATGATCACCGGCACGTCGGTGGCGCTGCTGATGGGTGCTTCCCCACAGATTGCGGCGTCAATCCTGCCTAAATCGGTGACCACGCCTATCGCGATGGCGGTTGGGGGCAGCCTCGGCGGCATTCCGGCCATCAGCGCGATGTGCGTCATTTTCGTCGGTATTCTCGGCGCGGTGTTTGGCCACACCCTGCTGAACGCGATGCGTATTCATACTAAAGCGGCACGGGGGCTTTCGATGGGCACCGCCTCGCACGCGCTGGGCACTGCCCGCTGCGCGGAGCTGGATTATCAGGAAGGGGCGTTTAGCTCCCTGGCGCTGGTGATCTGCGGGATTATTACCTCCCTGCTGGCCCCGTTCATTTTCCCGCTGATTCTGGCAGTGATGGGCTAAAATTTGCGATGCGTCGCGCAAATTTCATTTTGATTTCATAAGTTGCATACATAATGAGAAGTGGATCACATATAAAGCCCTGACGGCTCCGTAAACTACCGATCCATTAACCTTTATGAGGCAAACGCCATGCACCCACGTTTTCAAGCTGCTTTCGCCCAGCTTGCAGAGAATTTGCAGTCAGCCCTTGCTCCCGTTCTGGCAGATGCGCACTTCCCCGCCCTGCTGACCCCGGAGCAGGTCACGATGCTGAAACAGGCAACGGGACTGGACGAAGACGCGCTGGCTTTCGCACTGCTTCCTCTGGCTGCCGCCTGCGCGCGGGCCGATCTCTCCCACTTCAACGTCGGGGCCATTGCGCGCGGCGTCAGCGGCACCTGGTACTTCGGCGGCAACATGGAGTTCCTGGGCGCAACCATGCAGCAAACCGTTCACGCCGAGCAGAGCGCCATCAGCCACGCCTGGCTGCGCGGTGAAAAAGCGCTGAGCGCCATTACCGTGAACTACACCCCCTGCGGCCACTGCCGTCAGTTTATGAACGAGCTGAACAGCGGGCTGCAGCTGCGCATCAACCTGCCGGGTCGCGCGCCGCACACGCTGGCGGATTACCTGCCTGACGCGTTTGGCCCGAAAGATCTGGAGATCAAAACCCTGCTGATGGACGAGCAGGACCACGGTTTCGCCCTGTCCGGCGATGACCTGAGCCAGGCGGCGATTGCCGCCGCCAACAAGAGCCACACGCCGTACAGCACGTCCCCGAGCGGCGTGGCGCTGCAGTGCCGCGATGGCCGAATTTTCACCGGCAGCTATGCGGAAAACGCCGCGTTTAACCCAACGCTGCCGCCGCTGCAGGGCGCACTCAACCTGCTGAGCCTGAACGGCTATGATTATCCTGACATTCAGCGCGCCATTCTGGCTGAAATTGCCGATGCGCCGCTGATTCAGTGGGATGCCACTGCCGCAACGCTTAAAGCGCTGGGCTGTACGACGATTGACCGCGTGCTGCTGGCGTAACCCTTCCGGCGGGCAGAAATGCCCGCCAGTTTGCTGAAAAACCCCTCAGTTGAGTCGCTGTTTCTTGCGCTAACCAGGCGGGTAAAGTAGCCTGAGTTAAATTTCACCTTCGGTACGAGCCATCTGCATGTTAAAGCGCGTTTTTTACAGCCTGTCTGTCCTGGTCGGCATACTGCTGTTGATCGTGCTCGGCCTCGACCGCTGGATGAGCTGGAAAACCGCCCCCTACATCTTTGATGACCTGCAGGACCTGCCCTATCGTCAGGTTGGCGTGGTGCTCGGCACCGCCAAGTATTACCGCACCGGCGTCATCAACCAGTATTACCGTTACCGCATCCAGGGCGCGCTGAACGCCTACAACAGCGGCAAGGTGAACTACCTGCTGCTGAGCGGCGATAACGCGCTGCAAAGCTACAATGAACCGGTGACGATGCGTAAGGACCTGATTGCCGCGGGCGTGGATCCTGCCGATATCGTGCTCGACTACGCCGGGTTCCGCACCCTGGACTCCATCGTGCGCACGCGCAAGGTCTTCGACACCAACGACTTCATCATCATCACCCAGCGCTTCCACTGCGAGCGTGCGCTGTTTATTGCCCTGCATATGGGTATTCAGGCGCAGTGCTATGCGGTGCCGTCGCCAAAAGATATGCTGAGCGTGCGCGTCCGCGAGTTCGGCGCCCGCTTTGGTGCCCTGGCCGATCTGTATATCTTTAAACGCGAACCACGCTTTTTAGGCCCGCTGGTGCCGATTCCGGCGATGCACGAAGTGCCGGAAGACGCGCAGGGTTATCCGGCCGTCACGCCCGAGCAGCTGCTCGATATGCAGAAAAAGGAGAAATAGCGGGACCGCCTTTATACTTTCTTTACGGCCGGCCTGATGCTTTTTATCTCCCCTTTACGTCTGCTCTTTTAAGCTGAGTTCACTGCCGCTACGGCTTCATTGAAGAATGACTATGAACTCGATAATGAATGCGTTTTTCCTCAAAAGTCTCCGCCCGTACTTTAACTTTCCCGGTTTATCACTCCCTGGCGCACTTACTTCTGGCCTCTGGCTGGATGAAAAAATTGACGCCCTGCAGCACAACGTTGCCGTGGAAGTGGCCGATTACCTGGAACGTTACCCGCAGACGAAACATGTTGACGTTTACCTGAACGATATCAACGGCATGATGCGCGGCAAGCGCCTCTCGGTAGAGAGCATGCTGAGCCTGGAAAAAGGCTGTTATTTTCCGCTTTCCGTCTACTCAATGGACCAGAAGGGAAACATCGCCGCCCCGCTTTATGATGAACCCGACCGGCTGTGCGTCCCGGTCGCCGGCTCTTTGCGTCCCTGTCCGCAGGATCCGGAGCACACCGCGCAGATCCTGCTGACGATGAAAGACAGCGACGGTAATCCCTGCCCGCTTGAGCCGCGCGCGATACTGCAGAACGTCGTGGCCCGCTTCCACCAGCACGGCCTTTTCCCGGTCATTGCCCCGGAAATTGAGTTTTACCTGACGGGACAGGGCGAACGCGATCCGCAAAATCAGGGCTGTTTTCATATGGATACCTCGTCGGCGCATGCGGCGCTGTTTGACGAGCTGGAACAGCTGGCGCACCTGCAGCGCATCCCGCTGTCAGGGGTCGTAGCGGAAGCCGAGTCCGGACAGTACGAATTAAACCTGAAGCACAGCCAGCGCGTCGTTGAGGTCTGTGATAACGTGCTGGCCCTGCGCCGCCTGACCCGCTATGTCGCTGAAAAGCACGGTCTTCAGGCCAACTTTATGGCTAAGCCGTTCAGCCAGCTCTCCGGCAGCGGTTTGCACATCCATTTCAGCCTGAACGATAGCCGTGGCGAAAACGTTTTTGCCTCGCCGGTGAACGCGCTGAGCAGCATGATGCGTTTGTGCATCGCGGGCCAGCTGGCGCTGATGCCCGCCTCCGTCGCCATTCTTGCGCCGGGGGTCAACGCGTTTCGTCGCCTGCGTAAAAACCTGACGGAACCCGTCTTTAACTCCTGGGGCTATAACACCCGCTCCGCCGCCTTGCGTATTCCCTGTTCGGATGAGAGCAACCGTCGTATCGAGTACCGGCTGGCCGGGGCCGATGCGAATCCGTATCTGGTGGCGGCCACTATCCTGACTGGCATGCTGTACGGGCTGGAACATATCGACGAGGGGGATCTCCCTGAGCCGCAGCATGACCAACCCGAACTACCGCTGTTCCAGCAGGAGGCGATTGAGGCCTTTGCCCGCTGTCAGTATCTCACCGACAGCCTGGGCGACGCCTTTTCCGAACAGTGGGTCGCCTGCAAGCTTTCTGAACTCGACTGGTTTGAGCGGATTGTGACGCAGGAGGAGTCCCATCTGGCATAGGGCATAAAAAAGCCCGCTCGGTGAGCGGGCCGGGTATGGCGAGAAACGATTACTTCTTACGGGCGTACTTCAGTGAATCCAGCGCAACCGCGAAGATAATGATGGCGCCCTTGATGATGTACTGCCAGTACGGGTTCACGCCGATGTAGGTCAACCCGTAGTTGATGACGGTGAAGATGATCACACCGGTCACCACGCCGAGTACGGTACCCACGCCGCCGCTGAAGGAGACGCCGCCCACCACGCAGGCTGCGATCGCATCCAGCTCGTACATGAAGCCAAGGTTGTTCGTTGCAGAGCCGATGCGGCCCGCTTCCAGCATCCCGCCGAAGGCGTAGAACACCCCGGACAGGGCATAGATGATGAGCAGGTTCAGGGCAACGTTTACGCCGGAGACTTTCGCCGCTTCCGGGTTACCGCCGATAGCGAAGATGTTTTTGCCAAAGCGCGTTTTGTTCCACAGGATCCAGACAAAGGCGACCGCAATCAGCGCATAGAAGGTGATATACGACAGGCGGAAGCTGCCCAGCGCGATAAACCCTTGCGTAAAGGTCGAGAAGCCGCTGTCAAAGCCCGAGATGGGCGAAGCACCGACGAAGTCGTAGTACAGGGAGTTGATACCGTAAACGATGATCATCGTGCCCAGGGTGGTGATGAATGGCGTCACGTTCAGGTAGGCGATGATAATACCGTTGATCAGACCAATCACCGCACCGATGGCGCAGACAATCAGGATCACCACGAAAATCGGCATGGTGGCCATTTCCGGGAAGACCTTGTTGGCGTTTTCCATCGACTGCAGCAGGGTTGCCGCGATAACCGCCGCCAGACCTACCTGGCGACCGGCAGAAAGGTCCGTCCCCTGGGTCACGATCAGGCCCGCCACGCCCAGCGCAATGATAATACGCACGGAGGACTGGGTCAGAATGTTACTCAGGTTCAGCAGGCTTAAGAACGTAGGGTCCTGGAAAATGATGATTGCCAGCAAGACTAAAAGAACAACGTAAATACCGCCTTCTTTCAGGTAAGTGAGAAAACTTTTTTTATTTAACGCACTCATGAGGAGCCCCTGATCTTAAAGGTGCAAAGACGCAAGACGCAAAATTTCGTTTTGCGTTGTCGTTTTGGTGTCAACAATACCGGCGACGAGACCATTGCTCATAACCAGAATACGGTCTGTGATCCCTAACAGTTCCGGCATTTCGGAAGAAATGATAATGATCCCTTTATTCTTTTTCGCCAGCTCGGCAATCAGCTGATAAATTTCAAACTTCGCGCCGACGTCAATACCGCGGGTCGGCTCATCCAGCATCAGGATTTCGGGCTGCGTTAATAACCAACGGCCAATAATCACTTTCTGCTGGTTACCGCCTGACAGCGAACCAATCTGGGTGCGGTGGCCTGGCGTTTTCACGCGCATGGAGTCAATCACCCACTGGGTATCGCTTTTCATGCGGGAATTATCCAGCAGCCCGACTTTGTTTTTGTAATTGCGAATGTTAGAAATTAACGAGTTAAAGTTAATATCCAGATAAGCATAAATACCGGTCGAACGACGCTCTTCCGTCACCAGCGCAAAACCATTATTAATGGCTTCGTTGGCGTTGTGGTTATTGATTTTCTTACCGTGCAGCGTAATGGTGCCTTCGGCTTTCTCACGAATGCCAAACAGGGTTTCCACGATATCGGTACGCTTTGCCCCCACCAGGCCAGCAATCCCCAGGATTTCACCCTTGTGCAGGTCGAAGGAGACATCGCGGATAGACGGCTGACGTAACGAAGTCAGATTGCGCACTTCCAGGATCACTTCGCCCGGCTTGTTCTCTTTATCCGGGAAGCGCTGGTTCAGGGAACGGCCGACCATCATGGCGATGATCTTGTCCATGTCCAGCCCTTCCAGCGGCTGCGTGGCGATCCACTGGCCGTCGCGCAGGATGGTGATCTCATCGCACAGCTGGAAGATCTCTTCCATTTTGTGGGAGATGTACACAATGCCGCAGCCGCGATCTTTCAGCTTACGAATAATGGTAAAAAGGTGGTTAACCTCTTTTTCCGTTAATGAGGATGTCGGTTCGTCCATGATGACAATTTTCGCATCATAGGAGAACGCTTTGGCAATTTCGATCATCTGCATCTGGGAGACGGATAATGTTCCCACGCGGGCGCGCGGATCGATATCAATATCCAGCTCGTCGAAAATCGCCTTGGTGTCGCGATACATTTTGTCCTGATCGACAAAAACACCTTTGGTGGGATAACGCCCCAACCACATGTTATCCATAACTGAACGCTGCAGCACCAGGTTTAATTCCTGGTGAACCATCGAGATACCGTTTTCCAGTGCTTCTTTCGCTGAATGGAAATCGATCTCTTTCCCCTGAAAAAGAATGCTGCCAGAATCTTTTTGATAGATCCCAAAAAGACATTTTAATAATGTTGATTTACCCGCACCGTTCTCCCCCATTAAGGCATGAATAGAGTGAGGACGCACTTTTAAATTAACATTATCGAGTGCCTTAACGCCGGGAAATGACTTGTTGATACCGCTCATTTCCAACAGGTATTCACCGGATGACTGAGTTGTTGTGCTGACCATAATTATACCTTGTTGGCCTCGCATATCGCGTTATAAAAGGGCGCAACTCGTTGCGCCCAGTGAAGACAAGTTAACTCTTTTATTTACCGATAAACTCAGCCAGGTTGGACTGGTCTACGCCCACGTAAGGTACGCGAACGATTTTGTTGTCAATTTTCCAGTTGGTGCCATCTGCTGCACCTTTGCCATCGGCCAGGTTTTTCGCCAGGTCGAAGGTGGCTTTCGCCTGGTTGTTGGCATCGTTCAGCACGGTACCGGCCATCGCACCGGATTTAACCAGCGCCAGCGCTTCTGGCAGCGCATCTACGCCGAATACCGGGATAGAGGATTTGTTGTGTGCTTTCAGCGCTTCTACCGCACCCATTGCCATCGCATCGTTGTTGGCGATAACCACTTCGATTTTGTTGGCGTTAGGGCCGGACAGCCACGCGTCCATCTTATCTTTCGCCTGAGCGGTATCCCACATCGCGGTATCTAACGCCAGCTGCTGGGTTTTCAGGCCCTTGTCGTTCAGCTCTTTGATAACGTAGGTGGTACGCGCTTCAGCATCCGGGTGGCCAGGTTCGCCTTTCAGCAGCACGAACTGAATCTGACCGTCTTTGTTCAGGTCCCAGTTCGGGTTCGCCGCCCAGTGTTTCGCGATCAGATCGCCCTGAATAATACCGGACTCTTTGGAGTCGGTACCGACGTAATACGCTTTGTCGTAGCTATCCAGCGCCTTACGGGAAGGTTCTTTGTTGAAGAAGACGATCGGCACGTTCTGGCCGCGCGCTTTTTCAATAACCGTGCCTGCTGCAGCCGGGTCAACCAGGTTGATGGCCAGGGCTTTCACGCCTTTCGCCAGCAGAACGTCGATCTGGTCGTTCTGTTTGGACTGGTCATTCTGGGAGTCGTTCATCAGCAGCTGAACGTCTGGCGCTGCTTTCGCATCTTTCTCAATCGCTTTACGCACAACAGACATGAAGTTGTCGTCGTATTTATAGATGGTCACACCAATACGGGTATCCGCAGCGTGCGCTGCTGCACCAAAAAGCATGCTTGCCATTACAGCAGACAGGGTCAACACCTTCTTATTCATGGTATCTCCGGTTTTTTTTATGCAGGGTAGTTCTTGTGAATAACGAGCGGCGGGCAGATGTTAATAAAACGTTACTGACAGCCGAGGTTCACTTATAAAATTTCTCTCTTCCGTGTTCGGTAACGCTCCAGAAATGCGTTTTATTCGTTGTTTGCGGCACATTGGCTATAGTGAAAGTGAATAATCACTGTTACATAGCGTTTCAGCCCCTAAAACGCTGACATCATAGTCAGCGCCTTGTTAAGATACTGTGAATTTACTCACAGATTGAAAACGGTTACATCACCACATGTAATCAGTTAGTGATCGGAACCACAATTTGCCGGGCCGCGACGGAGTGGCGACGCACTAAAGTCGGCATGAAACAGTGTGTTGCCCCCGGATCCAGCATGCCTGCGGCCCCCTGTAACGCCAGCTCAGTCGCCAGTTTCGCCATAGAGGCAATCGGGTAGCGCACGGTTGTCAGCTGCGGGTCGGTGTAACGGGCAATCGGAATATCATCGAAACCAATGAGTGACAAATGCTGTGGCACCGCAATGCCGTTATCCTTCAGCGCCGTCAGGGCGCCTGCCGCCATGCTGTCGTTATAGGCAAACACCGCAGACAGCTGCAGATTGCGGCCCAGCAGCTCCACCATCGCCGCTTCACCGCCCTGCATGTCCGGCGTGCCGGTCCCCACCCAGCTCTCGGATGGCGTAATGCCGTGCTCTTTCAGGGCGTTTTGCCACCCCTCGCGCCGCAGTTCGTCATCTTCAATCGCGTGGCTGGAGGCCAGATAACCGATCCGCTGATGCCCGTTATTGATGAGCATTTTCGTGGCCATCATGGCGCCGCTGACGTTATCCAGCCCGACGCAGCGGTGGGCATAGCCGGGGACGATGCGGTTGATCAGCACCATGCCCGGGATCTGCTCCATCAATCCGGTTAGCTCTTCATCGCTTAAGGCTTTTGAGTGAACAATCAAGGCGTTACAGCGCTGGCGGATCAGCACTTCAATGGCATGGCGTTCTTTTTCCGCCTCATGATAGCTATTGCCGATCAGGACATATTTCTCATGTTGCTGGGCGACCATATCGACCGCTTTCACGAGTGCGCCGAAAAAGGCATCCGAGACATCCATCACCACCACGCCGATGGTGTCGCTGACCTGCGTCGCAAGCGCCT
Source organism: Enterobacter sp. SST3 (assembly GCF_000286655.1). Classification (NCBI taxonomy): domain Bacteria; kingdom Pseudomonadati; phylum Pseudomonadota; class Gammaproteobacteria; order Enterobacterales; family Enterobacteriaceae; genus Enterobacter; species Enterobacter sp. SST3. The sequence continues at coordinate 85,113 of NZ_ALNS01000013.1, forward strand.
GGGCATTGGCATTTGGCCGGTACCCGAGCTGGGTCACGGCTTTCATTACGGTTTCTCGGGTTTCAGGGCTGACCAGCGCGCTATTGTTCAGCACGCGTGAGACGGTAGCCACAGAAACGCCCGCCTGACGGGCGACGTCACGAATGGTGATCATATTCACCATCCTTCAAAGGATTGCAGCAACTCACAGACACCCCCTGTGTTTAGCAAGGTGGCTATTTTGGCAGCGAGAGAAAGGGGACTACGTGAAGAAGCTCACAGTCATGAAAACGCTTACATCCGTTTTGTTAATGATTGTGATCCAGATCGTTATCTGGATGTATTTTTCAATGATATCCCTGAAGCACGTGCGGTTAACTGACGCCATACCCACTCCAGCGGTCCCTGGCGGAAATAGCGTAGCCAGAGAACAGAAAACGCCAGGTTTACCGCCCAGACCGGAATAACAAACGCCAGCAGCGTAAGGCGGTCGAATTTCATAAACAGGCCAAAGCGATAGAAAAGCGTGGTGCAGATTAGCGTTTGCAGGAGGTAATTGCTTAACGCCATGCGTCCCACGCAGGCGATAGCGCTGACCATCCACAGACGAGAAAGCGAGGGCCAGAAGCCGTAGATCAGCGCCGCGTAGCCGATGGTCTGGAACGGCGCGCTCAGTTCACGCGGCACCTGGAGCAGGAACGCGCACCAGCGGTAATCCCAGTGAATATGCCACTGCGCCATCACCGCCGGGAGGTTAATCAGCACGCCGAGCAGCACCAGACCGGCGCCTGTGCGACGATAGTGACGCAGGCTGAATTCCCCTTTCAGCCAGCCGGTGCGCATCAGTGACGCGCCCATCAGCATCATGCCCGCCAGCTGCCAGCCGTATTGCGCGCCCAGCGCGAGGAGGTTATCCCCCAGCATATCCGCGCGGTTGCTTATCGCTTCCGTACCGCCCTTCAGCTTCCAGAACTGTTCGTACTGCAGGTTAGCGGCATCCGGGATCCAGGCACGATTCGTCGTCTCCCCGGAGATCATCCCCAGCAGCAGCAGTACCCCAAGCCCCATGACATAGAGCATCACGCCGGTGTTGAACAGGCTTTTAACGCTGTGCGCATCGCGAATGAGGCGCCAGCAGATGAGCCCGACTAACCCATACGCGAGAAGAATATCGCCGTCCCAGAAGAACAGGCCATGGATAAAACCGAGGATAACCAGCAGCGTCAGGCGCGACTGGATCCAGCGCGTACCACGTTTGAGGAGAAGCTGCAGGCCTGCGCCAAACAGCAGGGCGAAGAGCGTAAGGAATTTGACCTGCGCAAAGAGATCGAGGATTGCCCAGGTACAGGCATCACTGCGGGTGATGTCGCCATACCACGCGGGATTGAGATACGCCGCCTTCGGCAAACCGAAGGCGGTGATATTAAGCAGCAGGATACCGAGAATGGCGACGCCGCGAACAAAATCGAGCGTGACGTTTCGCTCCATGGTCCCTGCCCTGTCAGACTTAGTTGTGGTGACGTACGGCGCGCAGGAACTCCTGGCGGGTATTCTGGCTCGATTTAAACAGACCGCCCAGCGAGGTTGTGGTGGTCGCACTGGTGGCATCGCGCACGCCGCGCGCTTTCACGCAGTAGTGAACCGCGTCGATAGAGACGGCCACGTTATTGGTGCCCAGCAGCGTTTGCAGCGCGGTCAGGATCTGCTGGGTCAGGCGCTCCTGCACCTGCGGACGCTGAGCGAAGAACTGCACGATGCGGTTGATCTTCGACAGGCCAATCACCGTATCTTTGGGGATATACGCCACGGTCGCTTTACCGTCGATGGTCACGAAATGGTGTTCGCAGGTGCTGGTCAGCGTGATATCGCGGACCGTTACCATCTCATCCACTTTCATCTTGTTTTCAATGACGGTGATTTTCGGGAAGTTGGCGTAATCCAGGCCGGAGAAAATTTCGTCGACGTACATTTTCGCGATGCGGTGCGGCGTCTCCATCAGACTGTCGTCACTCAGATCGAGATTCAGCAGCTCCATGATGTCGGTCATGTGACCGGCAATCAGACGCTTGCGGGTTTCATTGTCCAAATCCTGTACGGGCGGACGCAGTGGCGTTTCAAGACCGCGCGCAACCAGGGCTTCGTGGACCAGGGCAGCTTCTTTACTGAGTGATGACATTTTGTTCTCCTGCAGGTGTGGCGTCTTTTGCCCTCGTTGTGGCAAAAGTATGCGTTCATTGTGCGTGAGGCGGCGCACATAATCCAGTATTCACGACGATAATTATTGCGATTGCTGTTGCCTTTCAGCGTGACGATTCCAGACCAGGGCCCCACCAACGAACAGCGCAATGCCCGCCAGCCCCAGCGCCGGCTCCAGCCGGTGGGTAAGCCAGGTTGATAACGCCGAGGTGACCGGACCAATCAACTGCCCAATCGCATACCCGGTGGTGAGCAGGCCTGCCATATAACGCGTGTGGTTTGGCGCCAGCTCGCGGCCGTATAAAAGAGAGAGCTGCACGGCACACAAAAAGCCGCCGCCCACCAGCAGCCCGCCCGTCAGCAGCCCGCCAATCCCCGGCAGCAGCCAGGCCGCCAGCACGCCTGCGCCCTGTAACCACAGTACGATCGCCAGCCTGCGGTTAGCCGTTGAGGTATGGCGTAACAGAATACTGAGCCCAATGCCCACTACGGCAGCGAGACCAAAAATCGGCCAGACAAACTGGGCAAACAGGCTGCCGGGAAAACGCACGGCCGCCATTTGCGACAGGAAGGTCGCCGGGAGGATATAGCCAAACCCGGCCAGGCTGTAGCTCCAGACCAGACGCGTTAAATCCGCCGTCAGCACCAGCGGCTCCGGCGCGGTGCCGGGTCGATGGAGCTGCCCGGATCGTGGCAGATAGCGCGCCACCAGCGCAATCAGCACCAGCGCCAGCACGCCGTAGATTTGCCATGCCGCCCCGGCCGACAGGGACTTCGCCTGAATATAGACGGCGAGCAGCCCGCTCAGGGCAATGCCCGCCCCCGGTCCGGCAAACACCGCAGCGCTCAGGCCCGGTTTACCCAGCTGCCCCAGCCGTTCGTTGGTCCAGGCGGCAATGAGTACCATCGACCAGCCGCTCATGCAGCCAATCACGAAGCGCAGCAGGCCGTGCACGACGGCGTTATCCGCTGCCGCGGAGAGCAGCGTCAGCGCCACCGCGCCGGTGATGCCCAGCCAGAGGCGTGTTTCAACGAAGCGGTGCGCACGCATCGCATCCCACGCACCCACCAGATAGCCCAGATAATTCATCGCCGCCACCAGACCCGCGCTGGTCAGCGTAAGCTGTCCGGCAGCAATCATCAGCGGTACCTGAGGCGTAAAGGCAAAGCGCCCTATCCCCATCGCCACCACCAGAACGACAAACCCACTGAGCGCAATACGCAGCGCCATGACCGCTCCAATTGTTAAAGAAAAGTAAATTTATGATGCAGCATCTCGCCGCCTGGCGAAAGTGAAAGTTACTCACAGGTCAATGAAAAGGCTGTATTATGGGTTTTATGAATACGCATTCTCATTAAGGAGCCCTGCATGGAACTGCTCGAAGAGCACCGTTGTTTTGAAGGTCGACAGCAGCGCTGGCGGCACGACTCCACCTCTCTGAACTGTGCAATGACGTTCAGCATTTTCCTTCCGCCGACGGAAAACCCGCCGGTTTTGTTCTGGCTTTCCGGCCTGACCTGTAACGACGAAAACTTCACCACCAAAGCGGGCGCGCAGCGTATTGCCGCCGAGCTGGGCATTGCGCTGGTGATGCCAGACACCAGCCCGCGTGGCGACGATGTGGCCGACGATGCCGGATACGACCTGGGCAAAGGCGCCGGGTTTTATCTCAATGCGACCGAGCAGCCCTGGGCACGCCACTACCGCATGTATGATTACCTTCGCGATGAACTTCCTGCGCTGGTGCAGTCGCAGTTTGCGGTTGGCGAGCGCTGCGCGATCAGCGGCCACTCGATGGGCGGACACGGGGCGCTCATCATGGCGCTGAAAAATCCGGGTAAATACGTCAGCGTGTCGGCATTTGCGCCAATTGTGAACCCAACGCAGGTGCCGTGGGGGCAGAAAGCCTTCACACACTATCTGGGTGAGGATGCGGAAAAATGGCAGGCATGGGACAGCTGCGCGCTGATGCTGGCCAGCAAAGCTGAAGAGGCCATTCCCACCCTTATCGATCAGGGTGATGCGGACCAGTTCCTCGCCGGACAGCTGCAGCCTGCGGTGCTGGCAGAAGCGGCACGCCAGAAAGACTGGTCGCTGACGCTGCGCATTCAGCCGGGATACGATCACAGCTATTATTTCATCGCGTCCTTTATTGAGGATCATCTCCGCTTCCATGCGGAGCATTTATTTGCATAAGCACCGCCTGTTTTGCCCGGTGGCGCTTCGCTTACCGGGCCTACGGGCCTGTGCCCTTATGTAGGCCGGGTAAGGCGCAGCCGCCACCCGGCACATGGCTGAATCAGAACTTATAATCCACGCCGACAAAGTAGCGACGGCCATCTTCCGTGTAGCTGTAATCGTCGCGGCTCAGATCTTTGTCCAGCAGGTTCTGCACGCCCGCGCGCAGCTTCACGCTTTTCGTCGCCTGCCACGCGGCGCCGGTATTCCAGATAACATAGCCACCCGGCGTTGGGTCGCTGCTGGTCAGCGCGCGTTTCTCACCGGTGTAGTTGCCCTGAACATAGAACGACCAGTCCTGCGTCGCCTTCCAGTCAACGGTCCCGTTGGCGGTGTGGAACGGCAGATCGGACAGCGGCTTGTTGCCGCCGTTGCTGATATCACGACCGTCGTTGTAGGTGTAGTTCAGCGTCACTTTCCAGTCGTCCGCCAATGGGAATTTCAGCTCGGTCTCCACCCCACGGATGCGCGCCTTGTTGACGTTGTAGTAGCGGAAAATCGGTTCACCGTCCGCATTCAGGCCAACGTAGTTAGGGTAGCTCTGCGCCTGCTTCGCATTGGCCGTACGGCTGATGCTGATGCGGTCATCGACGTTATTCTGGAAGGTGGTCACGCTGGCCTGCACGCCCTCTAACCAGCCCTCTTCCCCGCTGTAGTACAGGCCGAATTCGAAGCTCTCGCTGGTTTCCGGCTTCAGATCCGGGTTACCGACAATCTCACAGGCACCGCGGCACGAGCCGGTGACCCAGTCCGGGCTCAGCTGCAGCAGTGACGGCGCTTTAAACGCGGTCGCCCAGCCCCCTTTCACCGTGACGGTATCGGTCGCGTTGTAGACCAGATAGGCGCGCGGGCTCCAGTGGTCGCCGTAGGTATCATGGTCGTCCATACGGATGCCGGTGGTCAGCGCCAGAGGTTCAAAAATACGCCACTCGTCCTCCAGGAACAGGGCATACTGGCTTGTCGACGTACTGCTGCTGGAGCCGCCCGTCAGGTTGACCGGATCCTTCAGCTTATCGTGACGCCATTCGCCGCCGAAGGTCATCAGCTGGTTGATGTCGCCCAGCGGCAGCACGTATTTCCCGTCTACCGCGTTGCTCTCGGAGGTGATCGGATTGCTGTTGCCCGGGTTTTTGTTATCCACCTTCTCGCCGTAAACCTTCAGCTCGCTGTTGCCGACGCCCCAGCGGCCGTTGTGGCTGAGAGAGTAGTTCTGACGCTCAAGGCGGTTTTTGTCGAGGGAATCCGAGTCACGATCCTGACGGTCGAAACCGTAGCCCGCCGTAAAGTCGTGATTTTCAGACGGCGTCCAGGCGAACTCCACATTCGCATCGCGGCTGGTGAAGCCTTCAATGCGCGGTGTTTCACCGCTCGCCGTGGTAGAGGACTTCTGCTGACCGTCTTTCTCACGCTTTGCGAGGCTACCGTAGGCTTTCAGCCCCAGCAGGCCGTCCACCAGCGGACCGCTGGTATAGAATTGACCGTTGTAGGTGTCTCCACGGTCGCGATGTTCCTGAATTGTGGAATCGGCGCTCAGGGTGCCCGTCCATTTCTGGCCGATTTTTTTGGTGATAATGTTCACCACGCCGCCCAGCGCATCGGAGCCATAAAGCGAGGACATCGGCCCGCGCACGACTTCGATTCGTTCGATGGCGTCAACCGGCACCCAGTTGAGGTCGAAATCATTATGGCGGAACACTGCGTTACGGGAATTGACGCGCTTGCCGTCGATCAGGATCAGCGTGTAGCTGCTGTCCAGCCCGCGAATACTTACCCCTTTACGGTTGTCCCCTTCGCTCGTGAGCTGCACGCCCGGCACATCCCGTAACACATCTTTCAGGTTCTGAACGGGTTTGCGCTGCAAATCTTCCTGGGTAATCACGCTGATGCTTGCCGGTGCGTCTTTCAGGTTTTGCTCGGTCGCGGAGGCCGTAACAACCATTGTGTCGCCGGATTCCGCTGCGATAACAGGCAGGGCCAGGGACATTGCGGACGCACAAAGTCCTCCCCTGACGAAGGGATTCAACCTAAACATTCCATATCTCCATGAGGTAAATACAACTCAATCAAATCATCATTGCTCACAGCGTCTTCCTTGCCGCCCACATCTCCGGTGGGTCGGTGACACGCTTATTTTTGATAACGATAAAGCAAACGATAATTATTATCAATTAAATTGTTAAGAAATATATCTTTGTGACAGGGGGCGGAAATAAAAAAGCCCGCTCAAACGAGCGGGCTAAAGAGAGAGGAAGTGCGATTATTGTTTAAATCGTTCCGGGAATTCCATTTCACTGTAGCGAACGAAGTGTGTTCCTTTCGTCAGCTTGTAGCCAAACCAGATGACGAGGAACAGCGGAATACCAATGTAGGTTGCCGTGACGGCGCCCCAGTCAATGGTGTCCGCCAGGAACGCTTCATAGTTCTGTCCCAGCGTAATAATCAGGCACAGAATGAAGGCGAAAATGGGACCCAGCGGGAAGAACCCTGAGCGATACGGCAGCTGGTTAACGTCATAACCCTGTTTGACGTAGCCACGGCGGAAACGATAGTGGCTAATGGCAATCCCCAGCCAGGCAATAAAGCCCGTCATCCCGGAGGTGTTAAGCAGCCACAGGTACACCGTCTGGTTGCCAAACATAGAGGTCAGGAAGCACAGGCCGGCAATCACCGTTGTGGCGTACAGTGCGTTGCGCGGTACGCCGCCACGGGACAGCTTCGCGAAAATACGCGGCGCTTTACCGTCGCATGCCAGCGTGTAGAGCATACGGGTGGACGCGTACATTCCGGAGTTACCGGCAGAAAGTACGGCGGTCAGGATAACGGCGTTCATCACTGCTGCGGCTGAAAGCAGGCCGGCATGCTGGAAGACCAGCGTGAACGGGCTGACGCTAATGTCTTTGACGTCATTACGCAGCAGGCTTGGATCGGTGTACGGAATGATCAGGCTGATAATCAGGATCGCGAACACGTAGAACAGCAGGATACGCCAGAAGACCTGACGAACCGCGCGCGGAATATTCTTCTCCGGGTTCTCTGACTCACCGGCAGCAATGCCAATCAGCTCGGTTCCCTGGAAGGAGAAGCCGACAATCATTGCCACGCCAATCATTGCCGACAGTCCACCGGCAAACGGCGCATCGCCTATTGTCCAGTTACTCCAGCCCGCAGGTTCAGCGCCTTTGAAAATACCAACGATCATCGCCACACCGACGACGATAAAGATGATGACGGTTGCCACTTTGATCAAAGAGAACCAGTATTCCGCTTCGCCGAAACCGCGCACGGAGATGTAGTTCAGCAGGAAGATGACGGCCAGGAACAGGGCGCTCCAGATCCAGCCCGGCGTATCCGGGAACCACCAGTTCATCACCAGCTGTGCGGCGACAAGGTCAACGGCGATGGTGACCGCCCAGTTGTACCAGTAGTTCCAGCCCAGCGCGAAGCCGAAGCCTTCTTCAACGTATTTTTGACCGTAGGTCGAGAACGAACCGGATACCGGCATGTACGCGGCCAGTTCGCCGAGACTGGTCATCAGGAAGTACACCATCAGGCCAATCAGGATATAAGAGAAAAGTGCCCCACCCGGGCCGGCTGCCGAAATCGTTGCGCCAGAGGCAACGAAAAGACCTGTACCGATGGAGCCGCCAATGGCGATCATCGTCAGGTGACGCGCCTTGAGTTCACGACGTAGCGTGGGCGCTTCTGTGGTTTTAATTTCTGAAACCATATGAAAATGCTGTCCATTTAATAAATGAGGCGCGATTGTAGCAGACGATCCGCGTTCCTTCCGGCAGAAATACTCAGTTATAAGAGAGCTTCATGACGCGGCCAGGATTATAAGTAAAGCATAATTTTTCCCTCTTCCCTTTGGGGTGAGGGACGATGTCAGATTTCGCAATAGCGCAGAAAACGCTGCAGGGAGCTGGAAAGGTGTTTCTGGCGATGATGAATGCACCACAGCGTGCGCACCAGTTTCGGGAGCGGAACGGGAATCTCCACCAGCGATCCGGTTTCCAGCTGTTCGGCAATAACGCGCCGGGAAAGACAGCTGATACCCAGCCCGTGGCGCACCGCGTGCTTAATCGCCTCTGAGTTCCCCAATTCCATCCCCAGCTGGAAATGCGGCAGATGGGACAGCAGCAGGTAATCGACAATTTCACGCGTGCCGGAGCCCTGCTCGCGCAGGATCCACTGCGCCTGCGCCAGCCGCTCCAGCGTCACCTCGCCCTGCAATAATGACGAGGCCGGGGACGCAAACACCACCAGCTCGTCTTCCAGCCAGGGCTCGGCAATGATATCGACGTTGTGGCAGGGTCCTTCGATGAGGCCGATATCCACGCGGAAGTCGATCACCGCGTTGATGACGTCCTGGCTATTGCCCACGCTCATCTCCAGCGGCAGGGTGGGAAAATCCCGGCGATAGCGGGCAATAACTTCCGGCAGAATGTAGTTCCCGATGGTGCTGCTGGCGTAGACGCGGATCGCGCCGTTATCTTCGCGGAACAGCTGTTCGATTTCGATAGCCTGCTCCAGCAGCGCCAGCGCGCGTGGATAAAGAAGACGACCGTGTTCGTTGACCACCAGACGCTTCCCTACCCTGTCGAAAAGCTGAACGCCCAGCTGTCCTTCAAGATCGGTCAACGCCGCGCTGACCGCAGACTGCGAGAGCGCCAGCATTTGTGACGCCTGGGTCGTCGAGCCGCTTTTCAGCACCTCGGCAAACACTTCCAGCTGACGCAAAGTAATGTGCATGGTTGCTTACCACTTATATAGATTGATTATAAGTATATAATCAATTTTATTTTTAAGCCAGACCGCCGTAACCTTTAGCCAGACAAAGGAGAAGGTTATGTCAGAAATCACCTTACAACATCATCGTACAGTGTGGCACTTCGTGCCGGGTCTTGCGCTCAGCGCCGCAGTGACCGCCGTCGCGCTATGGGGCGGCGGCATCCCGGCCATCGCAGGCGCAGGTTTCAGCGCGCTGACGCTCGCCATTTTGCTCGGCATGGTCGTGGGTAACACCGTTTATCCACATATCTGGAAATCCTGCGACGGCGGCGTAATCTTTGCCAAGCAGCATCTGCTGCGTCTTGGGATCATTCTTTATGGCTTTCGTCTCACCTTTTCGCAGATTGCGGATGTGGGTGCGAGCGGGATCGCCATCGACGTTCTGACCCTGACCAGCACCTTTTTACTGGCCTGCTTTATCGGTCAGAAAGTGTTTGGCCTGGACAGGCAAACCAGCTGGCTGATCGGTGCCGGGAGCAGTATCTGTGGCGCAGCGGCGGTGCTGGCAACGGAGCCGGTCGTGAAAGCCGAAGCCAGCAAGGTAACGGTTGCCGTCGCGACGGTGGTGATCTTCGGTACGCTGGCGATTTTCCTCTACCCGGCCATGTATCCGCTGGTCGCCCACTGGTTTAGCCCGGAAACCTACGGCATCTATATCGGCTCGACCATGCACGAAGTGGCCCAGGTGGTCGCAGCAGGACATGCCATTAACCCGGACGCTGAAAACGCGGCGGTGATTGCCAAAATGCTGCGCGTGATGATGCTGGCGCCGTTCCTGATTTTCCTGGCCGCACGGGTTAAACAGCTGGCACCGGCTGGCGGCAGCGAGAAGAGCAAAATCACCATTCCGTGGTTTGCGATCCTGTTCATCGTGGTCGCTATCTTTAACTCCTTCCACCTGCTGCCGAAAGCGGTGGTGGATATGCTGGTGACGCTGGATACCGTACTGCTGGCGATGGCCATGGCGGCGCTGGGGGTGACCACACACGTCAGCGCGCTGAAAAAAGCCGGTGCGAAACCGCTGCTGATGGCGCTGGTGCTCTTCATCTGGCTGATTGTCGGCGGTGGCGCAATTAACCTCGCGGTCCATAGCCTGATGGCATAAACCACTACATCCTTCTCCTGTTAACCCGCTATCATAGGCATTTCGGGTTAACAGGAGTCCCTTTATGAAATATGTTGGAGCGCACGTTAGCGCTGCAGGTGGCCTTGCGAATGCCGCCATTCGCGCCGCCGAAATTGAGGCGACCGCTTTCGCCCTGTTCACCAAAAATCAGCGCCAGTGGCGCGCCGCACCGCTCACCGCTGAGGTGATTGATGATTTCAAAGCCGCCTGTGAGAAATACCGCTACGGGCCCGGCCAGATCCTCCCCCACGACAGCTACCTGATCAACCTCGGTCACCCGGTTGAAGAAGCGCTGGAAAAATCCCGCGAGGCGTTTCTGGATGAAGTGCAGCGCTGCGAACTGCTGGGGCTGACGCTGCTGAACTTCCATCCGGGCAGCCATCTGATGCAGATCGACGAAGATGCCTGCCTGGCGCGCATTGCGGAGTCCATCAACATCACTCTGGATAAAACCAAAGGCGTGACGGCGGTGATTGAGAACACCGCTGGTCAGGGCAGCAACCTCGGCTTTAAGTTCGAACATCTGGCGGCGATTATCGACGGCGTGGAGGACAAATCCCGCGTCGGCGTGTGCATTGATACCTGTCACGCGTTTGCCGCCGGTTATGACCTGCGCACCACCGAGGCAACAAAAAACACGTTTGATGAGTTCGAGCGCATTGTGGGCTTTAAATACCTGCGTGGAATGCACTTAAACGATGCGAAAAGCGCCTTTGGTAGCCGCGTTGACCGCCATCACAGCCTGGGCGAAGGCAACATTGGCCACGATGCGTTCCGCTTTATTATGCAGGACGCCCGCTTCGACGGTATTCCGATGGTGCTTGAAACCATCAATCCGGACATCTGGGCAGAAGAGATTGCCTGGCTGAAGGCACAGCAAACCGCTGAACAGGCGGCATAAAAAAAGCCGGGTTGCATTAGCACCCGGCTTTTTTATTGCTTACCGCTTACGCTGCTTTCGCCACAACTTCCGCTTCCGGACGTTTCAGCACCGCGTAAGAGAGGCCCGCCACCAGCGTACCGGCAACAATCGCCAGCAGGTAGCCCAGTACAGGGGTGATGGCGCCAGGGATCAGCAGCACGAACAGACCGCCGTGTGGTGCCATCAGTTTTGCGCCAATCGCCATGGAGATTGCACCCGTTACCGCACCACCCGCGATACAGCACGGCAGCACACGCATTGGGTCACGCGCCGCGAACGGAATCGCACCTTCGGTGATGAAGCACAGACCCAGCACCAGCGCGGCTTTACCACCTTCCTGCTGCGCTTTATCGAACTTACGACGGGCAATAATTGTCGCCAGGCCGAGCGCCAGCGGAGGCACCATGCCTGCCGCCATGATCGCCGCCATTGGCGCGTAGGTCTGGGTACTCAGCAGGCCCACACCAAAGGCGTACGCCGCTTTGTTCACCGGACCACCCATGTCGGTACACATCATGCCGCCGAGAATCGCACCCAGCAGAACCGCGTTCGCGGTGCCCATGGTCTGCAGCCAGTGGGTCAGACCCGCCAGGATGCCTGCAACCGGCTTACCAATCAGGTAAATCATCGCCAGGCCGACCACCAGGCTGGAAATCAGCGGGATGATCAGGATCGGCTTCAGCGCTTCCATACTCTGCGGCAGCTTCAGCTTCGAGCTAATCAGCTTCGCGACGTAACCGGCAAGGAAGCCCGCGATGATACCGCCGATAAAGCCAGAACCGGTGCTCACGGCCAGCATACCGCCGATAAGACCCGGGGTCAGACCCGGGCGGTCAGCAATGGAGAAGGCAATAAAGCCCGCCAGTACCGGCACCATCAGGGCGAAGGCTGAGCCCCCGCCGATCTGCATCAGCGCTGCCGCCAGCGTTCCTTCTTCTTTAAACGCGGTGATACCAAACGCGAACGAGAGCGCGATACACAGACCGCCCGCGACCACCATCGGCAGCATGTAAGACACGCCGGTCAGCAGGTGACGATAGGCGCCTGCGGACTCTTTCTTCCCTTCCGTCGCGGTCTGACGCGCGCCGGTTGCCTGATACGGCTTCGCTTCCACCAGCGCTTTATCAAACTCCTGCGCGGTCTTTTTCAGCGCCAGGCCGGTGGAGGTGCGGTACATTGGCTTACCGGCAAATTTCGCCAGGTCCACTTCGATATCCGCCGCCACAATCACCAGATCGGCCTCAGCCACTTCCTCTGGGGTGATGGCATTGCCGGCACCGACGGAGCCGCGCGTTTCAACTTTTACCCACCAGCCGCGTTTTTTTGCTTCGGTTTCAATGGCTTCAGCCGCCATAAAGGTGTGAGCCACCCCCGTCGGGCAGGCCGTCACCGCCACAATGCGTTTCGGGCCCGTGGCCGCAGCCGGTGCCGTCGCGACAGGCGCGCTGTAGACAGACGCGTGACCTTTCGCTTCGCTCAGGAACAGTTCCGGATGTGCCACCGCGCGATTAATATCGCCCAGCCACACTTTTTTGCCGTTCAGCGCACTGTCAGCCGGGATGTTGTCGCCCAGGACAATGGCCAGTTCGGCATCGCCCGGGTTATCAGTCATCTCGAGATGTGCTTTGTTCGCCGCCGCTCCCAGCAAGGTCTTCGCCATATAGGCGCGTGCCTGTCCGAGACCGGAGTCAATGATCAGCAGCGTTTTCATTATTCCTCTCCTGCTGTTAGTTAAAAGGTTTTAAGTCAACGCGCGCCATCATCGCGGCTAACTGGGTACGATCGGTAATACCGACATTGCTCTGGCTGACGGCCAGGGCAGCAACGGCAGTGGCAAGACGTAAAGTATGTTCACTGGATTCCCGCATCAGCAGACCATAAATCAGTCCGCCAACCATGGAATCCCCTGCGCCAACGGTACTCACAACCTCCATTGACGGCGGTTTGGCGATCCATTCGCCAGACGCGTTAACCCACAACGCGCCTTCTGCACCAAGCGAGATCACCACGTGAGCGATACCCTGCTCGCGCAGCGCATGGGCAGCGTCAATCACATCTTTTAATTCTGGCAGCTTACGGCCGGCCCAGATCTCCAGCTCGCGGCGATTAGGCTTCACCAGCCACGGAGAGGCTTTCAGGCCCGCGACCAGCGCGTCACGGCTGCTGTCAAAAATAATGCATGGGCACTGGCTGCGCAGGCGCGTCATCCAGTCGGTAAACGCTTCCGGACTGACGCCGGACGGCAGGCTGCCGCTGACGCACACCATGTCAAACTGCCCCAGCCAGGTCAGCGAGTCGTTGACAAAGCGTTCCCAGTCTGACGGCGTCACTTCGAAGCCAGAGAAGTTCAGATCGGTCACTTCACCGTCTTTCTCCGTCAGCTTAACGTTGATACGGGTACGGCCCTGAACAACCTGGAAACGGTTGGCAATGCCCAGCTCGCTGAACAGCTGCTGGAAACCATCCTGGTTGTCTTTGCCGAGGAATCCGCCCACGGTGACATCGATACCGAGATCCTTGAGCACTTTCGCGACGTTAATCCCTTTGCCCGCAGCATGCAGGCCGGTGGTACGCACGAGGTTAACTTCGCCGCGCTCAATTTCCGGGCAAAACCCCACCAGGTCATAAGCCGGGTTCAGCGTAATAGTCGCAACACGTCTGCTCATTATGCGCCCTCCCCCAGACCCGCCGCGATGGCATCGCCAATCGCTTTCAGCGCCTGTTCAGCATCGGCACCCTGCGCGGTGAAGCGCAGACGGTGGCCTTTCTTCACGCCCAGCGCGACCACTTTCATCAGACTACGGCCGTTGGCCGGTTTGCCCGTGCCGTCAAGATTCGCCACGGTAATCTCACTCTCAAATTGTTTAATGGTATTCACCAGCATGGTGCCCGGACGGGCATGCAGGCCGTGCTCGTTACGCACCACGAACTCCGCGGTTAGCACGTCATCCGTCAGCGCATCATCACTGGTCAGCAGTGCCAGCACGGTGGACGCATCAGCGTTCAGCAGTTTTTCAGCTTTGTTGTTCAGCAGCAGATCGCCAAGACGCTTCAGCACGGAAACCGGCTGTTCATCAGCCATCGCGACGGTCACCAGCATGGCTGCGCGCTCGCCTTCTACCTCAAACGCCGAGGCAGCACGGCTCACGGCAATCGCACTGCGCAGGTTGCCTTCAGCACTGTCGTTCAGCCAGATGCCCTGACCCAGATTCAACGGCTTATCGTTAATCACGCGCGTCACAAAGGTGGCATCCGCCGCGCCGGCTTCTTTCAGACGACCCGCGTTCAGCGCCTGCAGCGTCACCAGATCGGAAGCAACCACATCCAGCGTCAGCGTTTCATTATCCAGTTTCAGCGCTTCACTCTGTTTTTCGCCCATCAGCAAGGCGCGCAGCTCTTCCGCGGTGGTGGCGGATTTAAGCTGTTCAGCCACCGCGTCATCGCTCAGGACATGCGTCAGCTGACGCAGCAGACCTAAGTGTTCATCGCTGCTGGCCGCGATACCGATGGCCACATAGGCCACCTGACCGTCGCCCCAGAGCACGCCCTGCGGGAACTGATACACCTTAACGCCGGTTTTCAGCACCTGATCGCGGGTGTCGGTGGTACCGTGCGGAATGGCAATGCCATTGCCGAGGAAGGTTGAAGTCTGCTGCTCGCGGGCCAGCATGCCGTTGACATAGCCGTCCGCGACGTTACCCGCCTGCACAAGCGCAGCGGCAACCTGGCGAATAGCCTCTTCTTTATCCCCGGCCTGAGCGCCCGGGTGGATATCCTGAACAGATAACTGGAACATGGTTCTCCACTCCTGCTGAACTTGAATCGTTTCAGCTTTAATGAGAAAAAATGCGCTAGCCTGCTCCGTTTGTTAAAACAAGATAGCGCTGAAACGTTTCAAAAAGTCTTGCGCTTTCTGCTGTACCTTGCAAGTAAACTCGTCTTTCTGATATCAGAATTTAGAGATACAGCACATTTCTTCTTCATTGAGCTGAATTTTGCTGAAGTTCAGCAAGTCAGTTTCAGCTAAGGTCAGCAGCGTGAGAGGCAAGTTGAAATGCCATTTTGATTTTTCGTGGCATCATTGACCGCACCCACTGTTTATTTTTTAGCTGACGGCGTACACTCCGCCCCTCTCTGCTACTCGCTAATTATAAAACATGCATAACACCCCTGCGGCTGCCTCGCCAAAGCCCTTTGACTTGACCTCAGCGGCCTTCCTGATTGTTGCCTTTTTCACGGGCATTGCCGGTGCGTTACAGACCCCGACGCTGAGCTTATTTCTGACCAATGAGGTTCATGTTCGTCCGGCGCTGGTTGGCTTCTTTTTTACCGGAAGCGCCATCATCGGCATCCTGGTCAGTCAGTTTCTGGCGGGGCGATCCGACAGAAAAGGCGATCGTAAAGCCTGATCGTTTTCTGCTGCCTGCTGGGGGTCATGGCCTGCGTTCTGTTTGCCTGGAACCGCAACTACTTCATTCTGCTTTTCGTCGGGGTATTCCTGAGCAGCTTTGGCTCGACGGCTAACCCACAGCTGTTTGCGCTTGCCCGCGAACACGCCGACCATACCGGACGTGAAGCGGTGATGTTCAGCTCTGTCCTGCGTGCACAGGTGTCGCTGGCGTGGGTGATTGGCCCGCCGCTGGCCTACGCGCTGGCGATGGGTTTTGGCTTTACGGTGATGTACCTGAGCGCGGCAGTCGCGTTTGTGGCGTGCGGCGCGCTGGTGTGGTTCTTCCTGCCGTCCATGCGCAAAGAGCCCAAGGTGGCAACGGGTGTGCTGGAAGCGCCGCGCCGTAACCGCCGCGATGCCCTGCTCCTGTTCGCGATCTGCACGCTGATGTGGGGCACCAATAGCCTGTATATCATCAATATGCCGCTGTTTATCATTAATGAACTGCACCTGCCGGAGAAGCTGGCGGGCATCATGATGGGCACCGCAGCCGGGCTTGAGATCCCGACCATGCTGATCGCAGGCTATTACGCAAAGCGCTTCGGGAAACGTTTTTTAATGCGCATCGCCGCCGTCGCCGGTCTGCTGTTTTATATCGGTATGCTGACGGTACATACGCCGGGGCTGTTGCTGGCGTTACAGCTGCTGAACGCTATCTATATTGGTATTCTCGCCGGGATAGGCATGCTTTATTTCCAGGATCTGATGCCGGGCCAGGCAGGCTCCGCCACCACCCTTTATACTAATACCACCCGCGTGGGCTGGATTATTGCCGGTTCAATGGCCGGTGTCGTGGCCGAAATCTGGAACTATCACACGGTGTTCTGGATTGCGCTGGTGATGTGTACGCTGACGATTGGCTGCCTGGCGAGGATTAAAGACGTTTAAGGCGCGGTGAGCGCTTCCAGCTCAAGAAGGTACGTTATCGCCTGCTCTCGCGTGCTGCCGCACATTTCAGCCGTGGGCTGAAGCCCGGAGCAGACCTTCGGGCGCAACGGTGAGCCAAAGATCATGCATAGGTTCGTTTCCGAGAGCTGAACGCAGCGGGTATTGGCAGGCTTGCCCTCGGGCATTCCTGGAATGGGGCTTGAAATGGACGGTGCAGTACAGCACGCGCCACAATCGGGACGACAATCCATAAATGCTCTCTTTCGCTGGCGAATGCCCGTACGGTCGGGCATCGCGCGCACAGTAACACCTTATGTGTATTGATAGCAAAAGCCACGAATTCCTCTTGCCTGAAAGGCCGCGCGCGAGTAATTTGGCGCGATATTTTTTACCTCCCGTAAACAGGATTACTGCAATGCCAAGAGCGAACGAAATTAAGAAAGGTATGGTACTGAATTACAACGGCAAATTGCTGATTGTGAAAGATATCGATATTCAGGCACCAAGCGCCCGTGGTGCAGCTACGCTGTACAAAATGCGTTTCGCCGATGTGCGTACCGGCCTGAAGGTGGAAGAGCGCTTTAAAGGGGACGATATCGTCGATACCGTGACCCTGACCCGTCGCTATGTTGATTTCTCCTACATCGACGGCAACGAATATGTGTTCATGGACAAAGAAGATTACACCCCGTATATCTTCACCAAAGACCAGATTGAAGAAGAGCTGCTGTTCATCCCGGAAGGCGGTATGCCTGATATGCAGGTTCTGACCTGGGACGGGGTGCTGCTGGCGCTGGAACTGCCTCAGACCGTCGATCTGGAAATCGTTGAAACGGCACCAGGCATCAAAGGCGCATCCGCCAGTGCCCGCAACAAACCGGCTACCCTGACCACCGGCCTGGTTGTGCAGGTGCCGGAATACCTTTCTGCTGGCGAGAAAATCCGCATCCATATCGAAGAAAAACGCTATATGGGTCGCGCTGACTGATTGCGGCGTTTGTCGGGTGGCGCTACGCTTACCCGACCTACGAAAAAACCGGCCCTGAAGCCGGTTTTTGTGTTTTTGTAGGCTGGGTAAGGCGAAGCCGCCACCCGGCAATTCCGGTTACAGCAGCTCCGGATACTTCGTCATCTTCAGCGCCAGCTCAACGCCGCGCACTTCCGCCATCCCTTTAAGACGGCCAATCGCCGAATAGCCCGGGTTGGTTTTCTTACGCAGATCGTCCAGCATCTGGTGTCCGTGATCCGGACGGAACGGGATAGGACGCACATCGCCAGCCTGCTTGCGACGCGCCTCTTCCGCCAGAATAGCGTCCACCACCGCGACCATATTCACATCACCGCCCAGGTGCGCCGCCTCGTGGAAGGTTTTTGGGTTCTCTTCACGGCAGGTCGCACGCAGATGCGTAAAGTGAATACGATCGCCGAAGGTTTCAATCATCCGCACCAGATCGTTATCGGCCCGCACGCCGTAGGAGCCGGTACACATGGTAAAGCCGTTGTGGATGCTGTCGACCGTCTCTTTCAGCCACTGCATATCTTCAATCGTAGACACGATACGCGGCAGGCCGAGGATAGGACGCGGTGGATCGTCCGGATGTACCGCCAGGCGAACCCCCACCTCTTCCGCGACCGGCACAATTGCGCGCAGGAAATACGCCATGTTTTCACGCAGCTGCTGCTTATCAATATTGCCGTACTCCGCCAGGCGGGCGCGGAACTGATCCAGCGTATACCCCTCTTCGGCACCCGGCAGGCCCGCAATAATATTACGGGTCAGCTTTTCGATATCCGCGTCGCTGGCGGCATTGAACCATTGGAGCGCCTGCTGCTGCTCTTCCGCGGTGTAATCCGCGTCGGCGCCAGGGCGTTTCAGAATGTGCAGTTCGAATGCCGCAAAGGCAATCTGATCGAAGCGCAGCGCTTTTGAGCCGTCCGGCATTTGATATTCGAGGTCTGTACGCGTCCAGTCCAGAATGGGCATGAAGTTGTAGCAAACGGTATCAATACCGCAGGCCGCGAGGTTACGGATGCTCTGCTGATAGTTGGCAATCCAGGTCTGATACTCGCCGGAATGGGTTTTGATGTCTTCGTGAACCGGAATGCTTTCCACCACAGACCAGGTTAATCCCTTTTCCGCCAGCAGCGCCTGACGCGTCTGGATTTCCTCTACCGGCCAGACCTGACCGTTAGGAATATGATGCAGCGCCGTGACGACACCCGTTGCGCCAGCCTGACGCACATCATCAAGAGAAACCGGATCGTTCGGCCCGTACCAACGCCAGGTTTGTTCCATTGCCTCACCCTCTTAAGTTGTTATACCAATATGCGTTACTACAATGACGACTACCATACATGTTTACCGCGAAGGGTCAATACACCGCCACACATTGATTGATCAAACTCACATAACGGGGATATTTACGGCTCACCAATTTTATTTGCTGTCATATAACTTTACACTGGCATTGTTAATTAATGGTTAATCAGGTGTATCTCATGAAGACAATTGCCTCCACCACCCTTCCTGCCCGGGTTCAGCAACCGCGCTACGATCGTCAGCAACTGCGCTCCCGCATCGTCCACTTTGGCTTTGGCGCGTTTCACCGTGCGCACCAGGCCTTGTTAACAAATCGGGTGCTGAATGAAAAAGGCGGCGACTGGGGGATTTGTGAGATTAGCCTCTTCAGCGGCGACGTGCTGATGAGCCAGCTGCGCGCGCAGGATCACCTGTTCACCGTGCTGGAGAAAGGGGCTGAAGGAAATGAGGCGATTATCGTCGGTGCCGTCCATGAATGCCTGAACGCAAAGCTGGACTCCCTGCCCGCCATTATTGAGAAATTTTGCGAGCCTCAGGTCGCGATTGTCTCGCTCACCATCACAGAGAAAGGCTATTGCATCGATCCCGCGACCGGGAAACTCGACCTGAATAACCCCCGGATCGTCCACGACCTTGAAAACCCCTCAGAGCCACATTCCGCCCCTGGGATCCTGGTCGAAGCGCTCCACCGCCGCCGCGAGCGCGGCCTGCCCGCCTTTACCGTGCTCTCCTGCGACAATATCCCGGACAACGGGCACGTGGTGAAAAACGCCGTGCTGGGCATGGCGCAAAAACGTTCCGCAGGGTTATCTGAATGGATCGATACCCACGTAAGCTTCCCCGGAACGATGGTCGACAGGATTGTTCCCGCCGCGACGGAGGCCTCGCTGGCGGAAATCACCGACGCGCTCGGCGTGGAAGATCCGTGCGCCATCAGCTGCGAGCCGTTCATTCAGTGGGTAATAGAAGATAATTTTGTCGCCGGCCGTCCCGAGTGGGAAGTGGCGGGTGTCCAGATGGTGCAGGATGTTCTGCCGTGGGAGCAGATGAAATTACGCATGCTCAACGGCAGCCACTCTTTCCTGGCGTATCTCGGATATCTTGCCGGCTACGCGCATATTAATGAATGCATGGAGGACACAGCGTTCCGAGAAGCCGCCCGTCGGCTGATGCTGAACGAGCAGGCCCCCACGTTACGGATTAAGGATGTCGACCTCACCGCGTATGCCGATAGCTTGATCGAACGCTTTGCCAACCCGGCCCTCCAGCATCGGACCTGGCAAATCGCGATGGACGGTAGCCAGAAGCTTCCGCAAAGAATGCTGGACGGGACCCGCGTTCATCTTGAGCGAAACACGCCGTGGCCGCTGCTGGCCCTGGGCGTGGCAGGCTGGATACGCTACGTCAGCGGCACCGACGAGCGCGGCAACGCGATTGACGTTCGCGATCCCCTCAGCGATAAAATCCGCACGATCGTCGACGCCAGCAGCGACATCGACCGCGTCCCCGCGCTGCTGGGGCTGAGCGAAGTGTTTGGTCACGATCTCGCGCACAATCGTGTTTTTGTTGAGGCTGTTAGCCAGGCCTATCAGCGCATCACCCGTCACGGCGCACGTCAGGCTGTTATCGAAACGTTAAATATTTAACGATTGTTGCGCTTAACGCGAACGGATAAAGCCTCCGTTCGCCCTTCCCCTTCTCACAGGTCACGTTTTTCGCCAGGATAGAGAACAGTGTTATCGCATCATCATTCTCATCTGGAGCGCACGTGACCAAAACCAACCTCATCACCGGTTTTCTCGGCAGCGGTAAAACCACCTCAATTCTCCACCTGCTGGCGAATAAAGATCCGGCCGAGAAGTGGGCCGTGCTGGTCAATGAATTTGGCGAGGTGGGCATTGACGGCGCGTTACTGTCATCCAGCGGCGCGATGATTAAAGAGATCCCCGGCGGATGCATGTGCTGCGTCAATGGCCTGCCGATGCAGGTGGGGCTCAATACCCTGCTGCGTCAGGGCAAACCCGACCGCCTGCTGATTGAGCCGACCGGGCTGGGCCACCCGAAGCAGATCCTCGATTTACTGACCGCCCCGGTTTACGAGCCGTGGATCGATCTGCGCGCCACACTGTGCCTGCTCGATCCGCGTCAGCTTCTGGATGACAAGGCGGTGGCCAACGAGAACTTCCGCGATCAGCTCGCCTCGGCAGACGTTATCGTCGCCAACAAGGAAGATCGCGCCACGCCTGAAAGCCAGGCCGCGCTGGAGGCGTGGTGGCAACATTTTGGCGGCAATCGCACGCGGGTGCAGACCACCCAGGGGAATATTGATAGCACCCTGCTTGACCTGCCTCGTCTGAACCTCACCGAGCTGCCCGCCAGCGCGGATCATGCGCACAGCCATCCGGTTAAGCAGGGTCTGGCAGCCCTGAGTCTGCCGGAGCACCAGCGCTGGCGTCGTAACCTGAACAGCGGCCAGGGATACCAGGCCTGCGGATGGATTTTCGATGCTGAAACCGTTTTTGACACCATTGGGATCCTGGAGTGGGCCCGCCTTGCGCCCGTCGATCGCGTGAAAGGGATCATGCGCACGCCGGACGGACTGGTGCGGATCAACCGCCAGGGCGACGATTTCTTCATTGAAACGCAGAACGTGGCGCCGCCTGACAGCCGAATAGAGTTAATTAGTGCGGTTAACGCCGACTGGAATGCCCTCCAGTCCAGCCTGTTGAGGATTCGTTTAAGTTCGGGCGGCTAACGTTACCCCAGTTTTCACTCTATGCAGAACGTTATGACAACTCGATTTCCCCTGATATTACTGCTTAATGTCGCCGGTCTGGCGCTTTTCTTCTCCTGGTATATCCCGGCGAATCATGGTTTCTGGTTCCCCCTGGATTCTGGCATCTTTCACTTCTTCAACCAGGCGCTGGTGAAGAGCGACGCATTCCTGTGGCTGGTGGCCATCACCAACAACCGCGCCTTCGACGGCTTCTCGCTGCTGGCCATGGGCTGCCTGATGCTCTCTTTCTGGCTGAAAGAGGATAAAGCGGGACGTCGGCGTATTCTGATTATCGGTCTGGTAATGCTGCTGTTTGCTGTCGTCATTAATCAGCTGGCTACCGCGGTTATTCCGGTTAAGCGTTCCAGCCCTACGCTCTTTTTCACCGATATTTATCGCGTCAGTGAGCTGCTGCATATTCCAACAAAAGATGCGTCGAAGGACAGTTTCCCCGGCGATCACGGCATGATGCTGCTCATTTTTTCCTCAGTCATGCTTCGCTATTTCGGCCGAAAAGCGTTTGCCATAGCCCTGATTATTTTTGTGGTTTTTGCCTTCCCGCGCGTAATGATTGGCGCTCACTGGTTCACCGATATTGCTGTCGGTTCGCTCTCCGTTGCGCTGATTGCGCTGCCGTGGTGTTTAATGACCCCGCTGAGCGACAGGATAATAGCGTTGTTCGATCGCTATCTTCCCGGTAAGGCGCAACAACAATTAAACAAATAACTAACCTAAATTAACGTGAGCTATCAGGGATCGACATGATCCCCGATAGCCTTCCCGCCACGATCTTTTCCCTCTGTCATATTCCTGTCATCACATTCATGATAAAAATGAAGCAATTGCGCGATCACGCGTCGGATCCGACCGCATTTTAAGCAATTACGGATTTTTACTTTCTGTATCACATTTTCTTATAAAAAAAAGGCTTTTTTTACTCGCAATACCCCTGGCAATCGGTTAATCTCGAACTCGTTTTGCCCCATAGGGATAATTATTTCGATGGTAAATAATTTTGTGCGCTATGCCACAAATGTGACCAGAAAGAATTGTCTCGATGTGAACAGATAATTAGTCTCGTCACGTTTGGCATTTTTATAACGATATTTGTCGTTAAGGACTTCAAGGGAAAATAAACAAAATGGTCAAATCTCAACCGTTTCTGAGATATATCTTGCGGGGGATCCCGGCGATAGCAGTCGCGGTACTGTTATCTGCATGTAGTACATCGAACACCGCGAAGAATATGCATCCTGAGACGCGTGTTGTGGGAATGGAAGATTCCTCTTCACTGCAAGCCTCTCAGGATGAATTTGAAAATATGGTACGTAATCTGGACGTGAAATCCCGCATTATGGACCAGTATGCTGACTGGAAAGGCGTGCGTTATCGTCTTGGCGGCAGCACGAAAACAGGTATTGATTGTTCCGGTTTTGTACAGCGTACGTTCCGCGAGCAATTTGGGTTAGATCTTCCGCGTTCAACCTATGAACAGCAGGAGATGGGCAAGTCGATTTCACGTACCAAACTGCGCACCGGCGATTTAGTTCTGTTCCGCGCGGGGTCTACAGGTCGACATGTTGGCATCTACATTGGTAATGACCAGTTCGTACATGCCTCCACCAGCAGCGGTGTGACCATTTCCAGCATGAACGAACCGTACTGGAAGAAGCGTTATAACGAAGCGCGCCGCGTACTGACCCGCAGTTAATATAACTATTGTATCGTTGGTTATCCCTTGGCTGGCGATATGATGAAAAAAAGCACTGCTTCGGCAGTGTTTTTTTTTGCCCGTTACACTGAATACATCAAGCGGCTTTTCAGGAATCACGACGTCTATGCTCACCCGCTACTTCTCCAGTAATCGTAAAATACTGATCCTCAGTATTATCACGGGTCTCATCACCGCCCTGCTCCTGGGTTCCCTGCAATTTTCGTGGAGTTACCACAAGCGGGAAGTCAAATTCGACACCCTGGTGAATGATGTGAGCGCCTACATGGGGAGCTATTTCGAAGACCTAAAAAAAGCGGTCAATGTCCTCCAGCCTCTCACGCTGAACACGTGCCAGGACGTCAACCAGGAACTCACCTCACGCGCGGCCTTCAGCATTAACGTTCGCGCCTTCCTGCTGGTCCGGGACAAGATGGCATTCTGCTCCTCGGCAACAGGCCCGATGAATGCCCCGATGGAGACGCTCATACCTGAGCTGAACATCAATAAACAGATCGATATGGCGTTGCTTCCGGGTACCCCCATGCTGCCTGATGAACCTGCGATTGCGATCTGGTACCGCAACCCATTAGTGAAGGACGGCGGGGTGTTCACTTCTGTGAATATTAATCTGACGCCTTACCTGCTCTATACTGAGCGCCAGGACGAGTTCGCGGGTATCGCTATCATTATCGGCGATAACGCCTTGTCGACGCGGTCCAGCACGCTGGTTCATACCCGCGACTTGCATGACATCCCGGTCCGCACGGCGACGCTGAAAGACCTCCCCCTGACCATCAACCTGTATGCGGACGCATGGACCAGCGATGAAATTCTCTACGCGCTGTTCTTCGGGCTGGTATGCGGGATTTGTGCCGGATCGCTTAACTACTACATCCTCAGCATTCGGCTCAACCCGGGTAAAGAAATTTTAAGCGCTATCAAGCGCGGTCAGTTTTATGTGGTTTATCAGCCCGTCGTCGATGCCAAATCGCTCAGGATGACCGGGCTTGAAGTCCTGATGCGCTGGAAACACCCGACAATGGGGGAAATTCCGCCGGACGCGTTTATCAATTTTGCCGAAGCACAGAAGCTGATTGTCCCGCTGACGCTGCATCTCTTTGACCTTATCATTCACGATGCGCCCGTGTTACAAACGCTGTTACCTCCGGGCGCAAAGGTGGGTATTAACATTGCACCGGGGCATCTGCATGCGGAAAGCTTCAAGGACGATATGCGCACCTTCAAAGCCCTGCTGCCGCCGGATTACTTCCAGATCGTGCTGGAAATTACCGAGCGCGATATGCTCAACCATCGGGAGGCCAACACCCTTTTCGAATGGCTGCATAACGAAGGGTTTGAAATCGCCATTGATGATTTTGGTACCGGCCACAGCGCGCTGATTTACCTTGAGCATTTCACCATGGACTACCTCAAAATCGACCGTGGTTTTGTTAATGCGATCGGTACCGAGACCGTGACGTCGCCGGTGCTGGATGCCGTTCTGACGCTGGCAAGACGACTGAATATGTCGACCGTCGCCGAAGGGGTAGAGACGCCGGAACAGGCGGCCTGGCTGCGCGAACACGGCGTTAACTTTTTGCAGGGATACTGGATTAGCCGCCCGATGCCGCTGGCGCAGTTCCGCGAATGGCGGCCTGATATTTCGCCCGAAGGCGATTAATTTCACATTGCCCGTGACGTCACTTATTATTCAGCTTAACCGAGCCGGTCTGTAGAGAGGGAGCTGCCGCGAGATGCTTATGCGCTTTATGTTGCTGATGTTGGCATTCACGAGCCTGTCCAGCCAGGCGCAAACCATCAAAGAGAATATCGCCTTCGCGGTGATTGGCGAGCCTAAATACGCGGTCAATTTTACGCACTTCGATTACGTCAACCCTGCCGCGCCAAAAGGCGGTAAGGTCACGCTTTCCGCCACGGGAACCTTCGACAACTTCAACCGCTACGCCCTGCGCGGCGTGGCGGCCGCGCGAACGGAATCGCTTTATGATACGCTTTTTGTCACGTCTGATGACGAGCCCGGCAGCTACTATCCGCTCATTGCCGAGAACGTGCGTTACGCCGATAACTTCGCCTGGGCGGAAATCTCGCTGAACCCGCGGGCACGTTTTCACGATGGCACACCGGTGAAGGCCAGCGACGTTGCGTTCACCTTCCATAAATTCATGACCGAAGGCGTCCCCCAGTTCCGCATCGTGTATAAAGGCGCGTCGGTCAGAGCCATCGCGCCGCTCACAGTGCGCATTGAGCTGAGCGAACCGAACAAAGAGAATATGCTCAGCCTGTTCTCGCTGCCGGTGATGCCGGAATCGTTCTGGAAAAATCATAAGCTGAGCGACCCGCTTTCAACGCCTCCGCTGGCTGGCGGCCCCTACCGCATTACCGACTGGCGAATGGGGCAATATGTCGTCTATTCCCGCGTCAAAGACTACTGGGCGGCCAATCTGCCGGTCAACCGCGGACGCTGGAACTTCGACACCCTTCGCTATGATTACTACCTCGACGATAACGTGGCGTTTGAAGCGTTCAAAGCCGGGGCATTCGATTTGCGCGTCGAGAGCAGCGCCAAAAACTGGGCGACCCGCTATATCGGCAAAAATTTCGCCAAAGGCTATATCGTCAAAGACGAACACAAAAATGAATCTGCCCAGGACACCCGCTGGCTGGCGTTTAATATTCAGCGTCCGGTATTTAATGACCGCCGGGTGCGGGAAGCCATCTCCCTGGCCTTTGATTTTGAGTGGATGAACAAAGCGCTGTTTTACGGGGCTTATAGCCGCGCCAACAGCTATTTTCAGAATACCGAATACGCCGCGCGTGATTATCCGAAAGCCGACGAGCTGGTCCTGCTGGCCCCCCTTAAAGCAGAGGTACCGCCAGAGGTGTTTACAACGGTGTTTCAGCCGCCCGCATCGAAGGGTGACGGTTACGACCGCGACAACCTGCTCAAAGCCAGCAAGCTGCTGGATGACGCAGGCTGGCACCTGAAGAATCAAAAACGTGTGGATGCCAAAACGGGCAAGCCACTCAGCTTTGAACTGCTGCTCTCGTCCGGGGGCAACGACCAGTGGGTGCTGCCGTTTAAGCACAACCTTGAGCGGCTGGGCGTAACCATGAACATTCGCCAGGTTGATAACGCGCAGATCACCAGCCGCATGCGCAGCCGTGATTACGACATGATGCAGCGCCTGTGGCCCGCGCAGCCGTGGCCTAGCTCGGACCTGCAAATCTCCTGGGCCTCCAGCTACATCGACTCCTCGTACAATGCGCCGGGGGTAAAAAGCCCGGCGATTGATGCGCTCATTGCGAAAATCGTGGCGGCGCAGGGGGATAAAGACAAGCTCGTGCCGCTCGGGCGCGCCCTCGACAGGGTCTTAACCTGGAACTACTACATGCTGCCGATGTGGTATATGGGCGAAGATCGCCTTGCGCGCTGGGATAAGTTCTCCGTGCCTGCCGTGCGCCCGGTCTATTCTCTGGGCTTTGACACCTGGTGGTATGACGTTAACAAAGCCGCCAGACTTCCCGCTGAGCGGCGATAAGGAATTATCATGGGTGCCTATCTTCTCCGCCGTCTGCTGCTGGTCATCCCCACCCTGTGGGCCATCATCACGATTAACTTTTTCATCGTGCAAATCGCTCCTGGCGGGCCGGTCGATCAGGCCATTGCCGCCATTGAATTTGGCAATAGCGGCGGCATGCCGGGCGGCGGCGGTGAAGGGATGGGCGCCAGCCATGCGCGAACTGGCGTAGGGAATATCAGCGAAAGCCATTACCGCGGCGGACGCGGGCTGGATCCGGAGGTGATCGCCGAGATCACCCACCGCTACGGCTTTGATAAACCGATTCACGAGCGCTATTTCAAGATGCTCTGGGATTACATCCGCTTTGATTTTGGCGATAGCCTGTTTCGCAGTGCGTCAGTGCTGACGCTGATCAAGCAAAGCCTGCCGGTTTCGATCACGCTCGGGCTGTGGGGTACGCTGATCATCTATCTGGTCTCTATACCGCTTGGGATCCGCAAAGCGGTGTACAACGGCAGCCGGTTCGATATCTGGAGCAGCACGTTCATCATTATCGGCTATGCCATCCCGGCGTTTCTGTTCGCCGTTCTGCTGATCGTCTTTTTCGCCGGGGGCAGTTATTTTGATCTCTTCCCGCTGCGGGGCCTCGTCTCCGCCGATTTCAGCTCCCTGCCGTGGTACCAGAAAATCACCGACTACCTCTGGCATATCACGCTGCCGGTTCTGGCCACGGTCATTGGCGGGTTTGCGGCCCTGACCATGTTGACCAAAAACGCCTTTCTCGATGAAATTCGTAAACAGTACGTCGTTACGGCCCGCGCTAAAGGCGTGAGCGAGAAGCAGATCATGTGGAAGCACGTGTTCCGCAACGCCATGCTGCTGGTGATCGCCGGATTTCCGGCCACGTTCATCAGTATGTTTTTTACCGGCTCGCTGCTGATAGAGGTGATGTTCTCGCTTAACGGTCTGGGCCTGCTGGGCTATGAGGCCACCGTGTCGCGTGACTATCCGGTAATGTTCGGCACGCTCTATATTTTCACCCTGATTGGCCTGCTGCTGAATATCATCAGCGATATCAGCTATACGCTGGTCGATCCCCGAATCGATTTTGAGGGCCGATGATGCCGCGTTTAAGCCCCGTCAACCAGGCCCGCTGGGCCCGCTTTCGCCACAACCGCCGCGGCTACTGGTCGCTGTGGATTTTTGCCGTGCTGTTTGTCTTAAGCCTGTTTTCAGAACTGATCGCTAACGATAAACCGCTACTGGTGCATTTTAACGATCGCTGGTACGTGCCGGTCATCGCCAATTACAACGAAAGCGACTTTGGCGGCCCGTTTGCGACGCCGGCAGAGTATCAGGACCCGTGGCTTCGCCAGCAGATTGAGCAGCACGGCTGGGCGCTCTGGGCGCCGGTGCGTTTTGGCGCAAACAGCATTAACTTCGCCACCACGACCCCCTTCCCTTCCCCGCCCTCCGCGCAAAACTGGCTGGGAACGGATGCTAACGGCGGTGACGTGCTGGCGCGCATCCTGTATGGCACGCGTATTTCGCTTCTCTTTGGGCTGATGCTGACGATCTTCTCCAGCGTGATGGGCGTCGTGGCGGGCGCCATTCAGGGCTACTACGGCGGGAAAATTGACCTCTGGGGCCAGCGGGTGATTGAGGTCTGGTCAGGCATGCCGACGCTGTTTCTGATCATCCTGCTTTCCAGCGTCGTACAGCCCAACTTCTGGTGGTTATTAGGCATTACCGTCCTGTTCGGCTGGATGGCGCTGGTCGGTGTGGTCAGGGCCGAGTTTCTGCGCACCCGTAATTTCGACTATATTCGCGCCGCGCAGGCGCTTGGCGTGAGCGACCGCGGGATCATCTTCCGCCATATGCTGCCCAACGCCGTGGTGGCAACGCTCACCTTCCTGCCGTTTATTCTGTGCAGCTCCATCACCACCCTCACCTCACTGGATTTTCTCGGTTTCGGGCTACCGTTGGGTTCCCCGTCGCTCGGCGAACTGCTGCTGCAGGGCAAGAACAACCTGCAGGCACCGTGGTTAGGCATCGCCGCCTTTCTTTCCGTGGCCGTGCTGCTGTCGCTGCTGATTTTTATTGGCGAAGCCGTGCGCGATGCCTTTGATCCTAACAAGGCGGTTTAAAATGACCCAGCCTCTGCTCCGTATTGATAACCTGTCGATTGCTTTTTCAAAGCAGGACGAGACGCGCACCGTGGTCAGCGACCTGACGCTGCAGATCCAGCGCGGTGAAACGCTGGCCCTGGTGGGTGAGTCGGGTTCAGGCAAGAGCGTTTCGGCGCTCTCCATCCTGCGGCTGCTGCCTTCTCCGCCAGTGAGCTACACGCAAGGGGATATCCTTTTTCACGGCCGTTCGCTGCTGCACGCCGACGAACAGGCCCTGCGCGGCATTCGCGGCAACAAAATCGCGATGATCTTCCAGGAGCCGATGGTGTCGCTTAACCCGCTGCACAGCCTGGAAAAACAGCTCTATGAAGTGCTCTCCCTGCACCGTGGGATGCGCAAAGAGGCCGCGCGGGGAGAAATTCTGGATTGTCTTGAACGCACAGGCATACGCAATGCGGCCAAACGGCTGAATGATTTTCCGCATCAGCTCTCCGGCGGCGAACGCCAGCGCGTGATGATCGCCATGGCCCTGCTGACGCGCCCCGAGCTGTTGATTGCCGACGAGCCCACAACGGCGCTGGACGTGACGGTACAGGCGCAAATACTGACGCTGCTGCGGGACCTGCGTGACGAGCTGAACATGAGCCTGCTGTTTATCACGCACAACCTGAGCATTGTGAGAAAGCTGGCCGACAGCGTCGCGGTGATGCAAAACGGCCGCTGTGTTGAACAGAATGCGGCGTCCACGCTGCTGAGCGCGCCGCAACACCCCTATACGCAGCGCCTGCTCGACAGCGAACCCTCCGGCGACCCGGTTCCCCTCGACGCTGACAGCACGCCGCTGCTGCGCGTTGAGGATCTGTCCGTCTCGTTCCCGATCCGCAAAGGTATTCTGCGCCGCATTGTCGATCGCAACCCGGTGTTAAAAAATATCCGCTTCTCGCTGCGCCCGGGCGAATCCCTCGGGCTGGTGGGCGAATCCGGCTCGGGTAAAAGCACCACCGGTCTGGCGCTGCTGCGCTTAATTGCCTCACAGGGCGAAATCCTGTTTGACGGCATGCCGCTGCACCGCTGGAACCGCCGCCAGATGCTGCCCGTACGTCCTCGCATGCAGGTGGTCTTTCAGGATCCCAACTCCTCGCTTAACCCGCGGCTCAGCGTGTTACAGATTGTCGAAGAGGGCCTGCGCGTCCATCAGCCCGGCCTGAGCGCGCAGCAGCGCGAGCAGGAGGTCATGCGGGTAATGGTTGAAGTGGGTTTAGATCCCGAGACGCGCCACCGCTATCCTGCGGAATTTTCCGGTGGGCAGCGCCAGCGTATCGCGATTGCCCGCGCGCTGATCCTGAAACCAGAGCTAATTATTCTGGATGAACCGACGTCGTCTCTGGACAGGACCGTACAGGCGCAGATCCTGGCGCTGCTTAAAGGGCTACAGGAAAAGCACCGGCTGGCCTATATCTTTATCAGCCATGATTTGCAGGTGGTGCGGGCGCTATGCCATCAGGTGATTGTGTTGCGACAGGGAGAGGTGGTCGAGCAGGGTGATTGCCAGCGCGTATTTAGCGCGCCAACGCAGCGCTACACGCGCCAGCTGTTGTCGTCAGACTAGCGCTCAGAATGGATACTGGCCGGAGAAAGGCTCTGCAATAGCAACGCCAAAATTTTTCAGGCGGCAGGTGGCAGCAAACTCGTCCTGGCTTTTCACAAACAGGCACGGCTCCCCTTCGCATTCCAGCACGGAGCTGTCCACTTCGATATCCGTCAGGGCCTGACTGAGACGCTCCATCACCCGCCATGCATTTTCATCGCTCGGGCTCAGCAGCTTGAGCGCCACCAGGCAGTTTTCACAGCCCGCGACGTTTTGCGGAATCGGTTCAACTTTCGAACCAGCAAAACCCGCCGACCAGCGATAGCTCTGGGGCAAGCGATGGACAATAGAAAGTTGTAATGTATTCACGTTCGTTCCCCGGAAGCAAAATTTACTTCGCAATTTATTTACATTTATAGTAACACATCATCGCCAGCCTGCACTATTCAGCACTTTTTTATCGGTATTCAGGCTCGCGTCGGCGCTATATGTACCCGTTTCTGCGATCTAACTCAACCTTTTTGAATACAATGATGTGACTTTTTACACAAATAGATTTTACATAAAATAAACAAACACGGCATAAACGAACGGAGGTTTGGTTGATATGCATCAACAAAAAAGGCCCTGCCGGGCCTTCTCTGTGTTTTAGTGGGCCGCTTTTCGCGGTCGACTGGCGTAAAGATAGAAGAGTATCGAGCTGGTTGCGCAAAAAGCCATCGCCCACAGCATGGGCCATGCCGTCGTAAAGGTGGCCATAGAAAGCAACGCGCCAACGATAGCGCCGATGCCGAAGCGGAACGTCCCCGCCAGGGAAGAGGCGGTCCCCGCCATGTGCGGGAACTCATCCAGGATCACCGCCATCGCATTGGACGACACCATCGACACACAGCCGACAAAGGCCGCCACGCCAACCACCAGCGCCCAGAAGCCCACGCCCAGAAACGCGCTCACCACCAGCCAGATCGCCATCACAAACTGGATCCACAGCCCGGCGCGGAACATGTTCAGCGCCCCCACCCTTCGGACAAAGCGGCTGTTAATGATGGTCATAATGAACAGGAAGACGATGTTAAGCGCAAAGTAATAGCCGAAGTGCTGCGGCGACACGTGGTTAAGCTCGATGTAGACAAACGGCCCGGCGCTCAGGAAAGAGAACATTCCGGCAAAGCTGAACCCGCTTGCCAGCATATAGCTGAGCACGCGCTTGTGGCGAAACAGCGAGGCAAAGTTGCCGATGGTGGTACGGATGTGAAACTTCTGGCGGCGCTCGACGGGAAGCGTTTCATCTATAAAGAAGAAGATCATTGCCGAGGCCAGCAGCGCGGCCAGGGCCAGGATCCAGAAAATCACATGCCAGCTGAACCACACCAGCACCGCACCACCCGCCATTGGCGCCACCAGCGGCGCAATCGTCGTCACCAGCATCACGAACGACATCATGCGGGAGAACTCTTCCTTCGGGTAGATATCGCGCATCAGGGCGTTAATCACCACGCTTGCCGCTGCCGCCGCCAGACCGTGGAAGAAACGCATGATGATCAAATGATCGATGGTCTGGGCCAGCGCACAGGCAACCGCTGCGGCCGCAAAGACCAGCGTCCCGCCCAGAATGACGGGCTTGCGTCCAAGGCTGTCCGCCATCGGGCCATAAAACAGCTGGCCAAGGGCAAAGCCGAGAATATAGGTGCTGAGCGTCATCTGCGCGCTGCCCGCCGGGACGCCAAACTGCGCGGAAATGACCGGCAGCGCGGGCAGGTACATATCAATAGACAGCGGCATCAGCATGGCCAGCAGGCCAAGAATGAAGACGATTTTGAACGACGAGTGTGGCCTGGTGGTCACAGGGTTCTCCTGAAATTAGTGCGAAGGCAGACCGACGCTGGCGATCTCTTCTTCCGTTAACGGACGGTATTCGCCTGGCGCAAGGTCGGGATCGAGTTCAATCGCACCAATCCGTTCGCGATGCAGGCCAACAACGTGGTTCCCCACCGCGGCAAACATACGTTTCACCTGATGGTAGCGCCCTTCGCTGATGGTCAGACGGACCACCGTCGGGGTGATGACTTCAAGCACCGCCGGTTTAGTCAGATCTTTTTCATTATGCAGCTGCACGCCTTTCGCGAAGTGCTCTGCCGTGTCATCCGACACCGGTGACTCCAGCGTGACCAGATAGGTTTTCTCGCAGTGGTGGCGTGGAGAGGTGATGCGATGCGACCACTGACCGTCGTCGGTCATCAGCACCAGACCGGTGGTGTCGATGTCGAGGCGGCCTGCGGCATGCAGCTTGTGCGCCACCGGTTCGTCGAGGAAATAGAGCACCGTAGGGTGATCCGGATCGTCCGTTGAGCAGACGTAGCCTTCCGGCTTATTGAGCATGAAGTAGCGAGGACCGTGCTGCTGGGTCAGCGGATTGCCGTCGTACTCCACCTGATGGTCAGGTTGCAGTTTGAACGCGCTGTCTCTCACAATGTCGCCATCCACGGTAACGCGGCTGGCGCGAATTTCGCGCCCGGCAATAGCGCGGCTTACGCCGAGTTGCTGAGCGATAAACTTATCAAGTCGCATGAAATCTTTTTAGCCTTAATGGTGCAGGAAGTCGGACAACAGGTCCGAAAATAGAAGCAGTCTGGAACGGTTCAGTATAATGGTCTGGTTGCGCCACTCAAGGGAAAAAGTTTCGTGGCATACTATCTATACCCTAAATAATTCGAGTTGCATGAAGGCGGCAAAGGAGTGAATCCCCGGGAGCTTACATAAGTAAGTGACCGGGGTGAACGAGTGCAGCCAACGCACAGGCAACTTGAAGTATGACGGGT
The DNA here is from genome assembly GCF_000286655.1 of Enterobacter sp. SST3. Lineage (NCBI taxonomy): Bacteria > Pseudomonadati > Pseudomonadota > Gammaproteobacteria > Enterobacterales > Enterobacteriaceae > Enterobacter > Enterobacter sp. SST3. The sequence continues at coordinate 118,592 of NZ_ALNS01000013.1, forward strand.
ATATGTGCGGAATAACGAAACCGAGACCCCATGACTTTTACACTTCGTCCCTATCAGCAGGAAGCCGTTGACGCCACCCTCGCCTGGTTCCGTAAACATCGCGAGCCGGCGGCGATTGTGCTCCCGACCGGTGCAGGCAAAAGCCTGGTCATTGCCGAACTGGCGCGTCTGGCCCGTGGCCGCGTGCTGGTGCTGGCGCACGTTAAAGAGCTCGTCGCGCAAAACCATGCCAAGTATTGTGCACTTGGACTGGAAGCCGACATTTTCGCCGCCGGTCTAAAGCGTAAAGAGAGCCACGGCAAGGTGGTGTTTGGCAGCGTGCAGTCGGTGGCCCGCAATCTGGATCTGTTTCGCAGCGAATTTTCGCTGCTGATTGTCGACGAGTGTCACCGCATCAGCGATGACGACGACAGCCAGTATCAGCAAATCCTGACGCACCTGAAAGACGTGAACCCTCACCTGCGCCTGCTGGGCCTGACGGCGACCCCGTTTCGTCTGGGTAAAGGCTGGATCTATCGTTACCATTATCACGGCATGGTGCGCGGCGATGACAAGGCCCTGTTTAGCGACTGCATCTACGAGCTTCCGCTGCGCTACATGATTAAACATGGCTACCTGACGCCGCCTGAACTGCTGGATATGCCGGTGGTGCAGTATGATTTCAGCCGCCTGCAGGCGCAGAGCAACGGGTTATTCAGCGAAGCGGATCTTAACCAGGAGCTGAAAAAGCAAAAGCGCATTACGCCGCATATCATCAGCCAGATTGAGGAGTTCGCCGCGACGCGCAAAGGCGTGATGATCTTTGCCGCCACCGTTGAGCACGCGCGCGAAATCACCGGGTTACTGCCCTCCGGCGACGCGGCGCTCATCACCGGCGAGACGCCCGGCCCCGAGCGCGACCGCCTGATTGAGGCCTTTAAAGCCCAGCAGTTCCGCTATCTGGTTAACGTGTCGGTATTGACCACCGGCTTTGACGCCCCGCACGTCGACCTGATCGCTATTTTGCGCCCGACCGAATCGGTCAGTCTGTATCAGCAAATTGTTGGCCGCGGCCTGCGTCTGGCGCCGGGGAAAACCGACTGCCTGATTCTGGATTATGCCGGTAACCCGCACGATCTCTTTACGCCTGAGGTCGGCGCGCCAAAAGGAAAAAGCGACAACGTGCCCGTGCAGGTCTTTTGCCCTGCCTGCGGGTTTGCCAACACCTTCTGGGGCAAAACCACCGCCGACGGTACGCTGATCGAACATTTTGGCCGCCGCTGTCAGGGCTGGTTTGAAGATGATGACGGGCATCGCGAGCAGTGCGATTTTCGTTTCCGCTTCAAAAACTGCCCGCAGTGCAACGCCGAAAATGACATTGCCGCTCGCCGCTGTCGGGAGTGCGACACGGTGCTGGTTGACCCGGACGACATGCTGAAAGCGGCGCTAAAGCTGAAAGATGCGCTGGTGCTGCGCTGTTCCGGCATGGCGCTGCAGCCCGGCGCGGATGAAAAAGGCGAATGGCTGAAAATCACCTATTACGACGAGGACGGGGCGGACGTCAGCGAGCGCTTCCGGGTCCAGACGCCTGCCCAGCGAACGGCCTTCGAACAGCTGTTTATTCGCCCGCACACCCGCACCCCGGGCGTGCCCCTGCGCTGGATCACCGTGGCCGATATCGTGCGCCAGCAGGTGCTGTTGCGCCATCCGGATTTTGTCGTCGCCCGTAAGAAAGGCCAGTACTGGCAGGTGCGCGAGAAGCTCTTTGACTACGAAGGTCGCTTCCGTCGCGCCAACGAATTGCGCGGTTAGCGGGACTTTTCATTGATGTGAGGGGCATTTGAGTATAAAATGCCGCCCGCTTCACATCCGTGAGGCAGAACACTCACCTGCTGCTGGGTCGCCTGTAGTAGGGTTTTAAATACAGAGAGAAATCAATGTTCACTATCGAAGCAGAAGTACGTAACGTGCAGGGTAAGGGTGCGAGCCGCCGCCTGCGTACCGCTAACAAGTTCCCGGCTATCGTTTACGGTGGCGAAGCTGCTCCAGTTGCAATCGAACTGGATCACGACAAACTGTGGAACCTGCAGACCAAAGCTGAATTCTACAGCGAAGTTCTGACCATCGTTGTTGGCGGTAAAGAAGAAAAAGTGAAAGTTCAGGCTGTTCAGCGTCACGCGTTCAAGCCAAAACTGACTCACATCGACTTCGTTCGCGCGTAATCGCAAACCTGTCGAAAAAAACCCCGCTTCTGCGGGGTTTTTTGTGCCTGCTATTTACCGCCCGAGGTGCGGCGCTGAAGCTGATCGCGCAAATTCGGCGGCGTCCCCTTAATGGTCAGCGTATCGGTGGCCGGATCCCAGAAGATACGTTCCCCCAGCAGCATCGCATCAAAGTTGATGGTTAACCCGCCGCCGCTGCCGGCAAACTTGGTTAACTGACGCAGCGTGCTGCGATCCGCCGGGAAGCTCTCTTCAAGCTCATAGCCCTTCTCCGCGGTAAATTCCTGGAAGCTGACTTCGCTGACGCCAGCCAGCTCTTTTGACAGCGACTCCAGCTCAATCTCTTCCCCTGCCTGCAGCTGTTCGTTGCAGTAGCTGTAAACCTGCTGACGCACCGTCTGGCGCTCAGATTTATCGAGCTGCGCTTCGGCTGTGAAATCGTCAACCGCCTGGAGCAGCCCTTTGTTCTGCGCTTTGGCGTTAAGCCCTTCGCTGGCACCGAGGAAATCCATAAAGAAATCCGCCACTTTGCGTCCCACGCGTCCCTTCAGGAAAGTCAGGTAGCGGGTCGACTCCGGGTTGGTTTCCCACTCGGTCAAATCAATACGCGCCACGATATCCGCATGGTTAATGTCCAGATAATGCGTTGAGCTGATATCCAACTGCTCGTTCACGCGCATGCTGCTTAAGTTATTCAGCACGGTAACCAGCAGGTACTCGACCGCCAGATAGCGGTAGTGGCAGAACAGCACGATCCCGCCGTCGGCGAACGGATATTTCGCCAGCTCGTCGCGCAGACGCCCGGTTGCCGCACGGCTAAACGCCAGGAAATCCTCTTCACCCTGGCGCTGCAGGCGCAGGCTATCGGCCAGTTCACTCTCTTCGCTGAACAGCCCATAGGCTTTATTTTTGGCGCTGTAGACACGATGCAGCTCTGCCATCATCTCCACAACGGTCGCCGTGGGTTCCAGTAACGAATCGCGCAGCACCACTTCAAGGGTTTGCTCATCGCGCTTGATAAGCTGGTGCAGGGCAATCTGGTTGATTTCCAGACTCATGATAAACTCTCCTTTTAGACCGGGCGGTATTCAACCACCACCAGGACATGTGTGCAACAACAGATAAAAAAGGGGAAAAAAAGCTGTTGCTACGGTAATATGTTGCCCTTTCATCAACAAACTGATTTTGATTTATGCCACAACATTCCCGCTACAGTGATGAACACGTTGAACAACTGCTCAGTGAGCTGGTCAACGTACTGGAAAAACATAAAACGCCGACCGATCTCTCCCTGATGGTTTTGGGAAATATGGTCACCAACCTGATTAACACCAGCGTTGCTCCGGCTCAGCGTCAGGCGATCGCAAAATCTTTCGCCCAGGCTTTACAGTCGTCCGTCAGCAACGACCCGGCCCATTAAGGGATACGAACAACAGTTTATGGTGACGAATCGTCAGCGCTACCGTGAAAAAGTCTCCCAGATGGTCAGCTGGGGGCACTGGTTTGCCCTGTTCAACATTCTGCTGGCGACGGTCATTGGCTGTCGTTATCTGTTTGTCGCAGACTGGCCAACAACGCTCACCGGGCGTATCTACTCCTGGATAAGCGTTGTCGGTCACTTTAGCTTTTTGGTTTTCGCCACCTATCTGCTGATCCTGTTCCCCCTGACGTTTATCGTCATGTCGCAGCGTCTGATGCGATTCTTGTCCGCCATCCTTGCGACGGTGGGGATGACGCTGCTGCTTATCGACAGTGAAGTGTTCACCCGCTTCCACCTGCATCTCAACCCCATCGTCTGGGAGCTGGTGATTAACCCCGACCAGAACGAAACGGCCCGCGACTGGCAGCTGATGTTTATCAGCGTCCCGGTGATCCTGTTGATTGAGATGCTGTTTGCCACCTGGAGCTGGCAAAAACTGCGCAGCCTGACCCGCCGACGCCATTACGCGAAGCCCGTCGCCGCGCTCTTCTTCGTCTCCTTTATCAGTTCGCACATCATGTATATCTGGGCGGATGCGAACTTCTATCGTCCTATTACCATGCAGCGCGCGAACCTGCCGCTCTCGTACCCGATGACGGCCCGTCGCTTCCTCGAGAAACATGGCCTGCTTGATGCGCAGGAGTACCAGCGCCGCCTTATCGAGCAGGGTAACCCGGAAGCCGTCAGCGTTCAGTATCCGCTGAGCGACCTGCGCTATCGCGATATGGGCCGCGGGCAAAACGTCCTGCTCATCACCGTCGACGGCCTGAACTATTCCCGTTATGAGAAGCAGATGCCAGCCCTGGCCAATTTCGCGAGTCAAAACGTCACGTTTACTCAGCACATGAGCTCCGGTAACACAACCGACGCGGGCATCTTTGGCCTCTTCTATGGCATTTCAGCCGGATACATGGACGGCGTACTCTCTACCCGCACGCCTGCGGCGCTGATCACCGGGCTGAATCAGCAGGGCTATCAGTTAGGGTTGTTCTCATCCGATGGCTTTAACAGCCCGCTCTACCGCCAGGCGCTGCTGTCTGATTTCTCACTGCCGGCGGCACAGAATCAGTCCGATGCGCAGACCGCCAGCCAATGGATAAACTGGCTGCAGCGCTATGCCCAGGAAGATAACCGCTGGTTCTCATGGGTTGCCTTTAACGGCACAACGCTTGCTAACAGCAATAAGAGTGATTTCGCGCGCCGCTACGGCCGCGCGGCGGGTGATGTTGATGCGCAGATTGCCCGCGTGCTTGACGCGCTACGTGAGTCCGGCAAGCTGGACAACACCGTGGTGATCGTGACGGCAGGCCATGGCGTCCCGTTAGGTGACGAGGCGAAGAGCATGAGCTGGTCACGCCCTAACCTGCAGGTTCCGCTGGTCATCCACTGGCCGGGCACCCCGGCGCAGCGCATCACTATGCTTACCGAGCATAAAGATGTGATGACCACCCTGATGCAACGCCTGCTGCACGTCAGCACGCCGGCAAACGAGTATTCGCAGGGCCAGGATCTCTTCAGCGCCGCGCGCCGCCATAACTGGGTTACGGCAGCAGGGAATAATACGCTGGTGGTGACCACGCCGAAGCTGACGCTGGTGCTGAACAGCAACGGGAATTATCAGACGTATAACCTGCAGGGTGAGCGGCTGAAAGACCAGAAACCGCAGCTGAGCCTGCTGCTGCAGGTCCTGACGGATGAGAAGCGTTTTGTCGCTAACTGATTAATAATAAACCAGTTAGCGACGGATTTCCTTGCATTCAAAACGGAATCGAGTAGTATTCTTTCTATGCGTCGGCACGTAGCGCAGCCTGGTAGCGCACCGTCATGGGGTGTCGGGGGTCGGAGGTTCAAATCCTCTCGTGCCGACCAAAAACACATTGAAAACCAGCCTCTTATGGCTGGTTTTTTATTTCGCCTCGTCCGGCGTTTTGCGCAGGTATACAAGCGTTACCAGACAAATCACCGCCCCGGCATAAAACGTATATTCCGCCCCAAACGTTTCCCAGATGGCTCCTGCCCCCAGGCTGGCGACTAACAATCCCACGCCGCTGACCAGACTAAAAATGCCGTAGGCGGTACCGCGCAGATCCGCAGGCGCCGTTTTTGCGATCATTGCCGCCAGCAGCCCCTGCGTCATCCCCATATGCACTCCCCAAAGCGCAACGCCCAGAAGCATTCCAGCCCAGTGGGTGCTCAGCGCCAGCACAATATCTGCTCCAATCAGCATCACCAGACCCCACTGCAGTAGCCGGGTGTGGCTCATCCGGTCCGATAACTTGCCAAACGGATAGGCAGAGAGGAAATAGAGCAGATTCATGGCCACCATCACCAGCGGGATCAGCGCCAGCGGCACCCCCGACTGCTGTGCGCGCAGGACAAGAAAGGCTTCACTGAAGCGTGCGAGCGTGAAGATGGCCCCCAGGCCAATGACACACCAGCAGCCTTTCCCGAGACGCCTGAGGTTCTCTTTTTTGATGGGGTTCGTGCGTTTATGTTCGACGGGCGTTTTCGGCTCATGCAAGCCGAAGAAAAGCAGCGCCACGGCGAGCACGCCGGGGATCACCGCGATCCAGAAAATCGTGCGGAAATCATCGTTCCACAGCAGCATCAATCCTACGGCCAGCAGCGGCCCGAGAAATGCGCCGATGGTGTCCATCGACTGACGCAGCCCAAAGGCCGCGCCGCGAAGTTCCGGCGGCGTAACGTCAGCAACCAGCGCATCGCGCGGCGCTCCCCGGATCCCCTTCCCGACCCGGTCGATTAAGCGTGCCCCCAGAATCATGCCGGAAGAAGAGGCAATAGCGAACAACGGTTTACTCAACGCGCCAAGACCGTAGCCCAGAACCGCCAGCCCTTTACGCTTGCCCAGATAGTCACTGATGGCGCCGGAAAACACCTTGATAAACAGCGCAGTGGCCTCAGCCAGGCCTTCAATCAAACCAATGAAAATGACGCTGGCGCCCAGCGTCGTGACCATAAACAATGGCAGCAGGCTGTGAATGATCTCCGACGAGATATCCATCAACATACTTACTCCACCGACCACCCAGACACCTTTTGGGATCTGGCGGAGCGTGGCAAACCGGGATTGCATTAAGCCTCTCCTGCTTTCTGTAAACAAAGGTGCTCTCAACAGAATATCCTGGAAAGGCGAATAAAAATTATCAGGCATAAAAAAAGCCACCCCGCAGGATGGCTCAGTTATCGCAAATCGGTGCTTAGTGCTTCTCACGTCCGCCCAGGAAAAAAATACCCAGCGGTATAGCCAGCAGAACGGTGAATACCAGACTGTAGACAAAGATCATCGCCGACTGCAGGACGTACATGCTGGTTGTCCAGGCAGAGAGAGGAATGTTGTACTGTTCGATGACGCCAACAATCGTGGCACGCCCCACGCACGCGGCAGCAATCATAAACACAACCAGCAGCGCCAGGAGGAACTTGCGGCCTTCAGGCGTTTTCAGTTTTGCACGAACCATCTCTCTTCCCTTTTACAGATGAATAACATTATATAGAGTCTAAAATAACACAAACGCCTGCCAGACTCCACGCCAGTACAAACACCTACATAAATAACAAATACTTGGTTTATTACGCTGTATATATTGAAAATGTAAGTAAATAACACCAATCATTCACGGCCGCTATGTTAACCTGTGCAAGATCGTTTTGACATAAAGGAATGACAATGAAAAACGCACCTAAATTTGCCATCGCACTCATCGCCGCCGCGTGTGTCAGCACCAGCGCTTTCGCCAGCGAAACACCTAAAGCGCAGCCGCTGGAAAAAGTCGCCCCGTATCCGAAAGCGGATAAAGGGATGAAGCGTCAGGTGATTCAGCTTCCGGTTCAGCAGGATGAAGCGAACTACAAAGTGGAGCTGTTAATTGGCAAGACGCTGGAAGTGGACTGCAACCAGCATCGTCTGGGCGGTCAGCTGGAAAGCAAAACGCTGGAAGGCTGGGGTTACGACTACTACGTCTTTGATAAAGTCACCTCTCCGGTCTCCACCATGATGGCCTGCCCGGATGGCAAGAAAGAGAAGAAATTTGTGACCGCCTATCTGGGCGACAACAGCCTGCTGCGCTACAACAGCAAGTTGCCGATCGTGGTCTATACGCCTGAAAATGTGGAAGTGAAATATCGCGTGTGGAAGGCTGAAGAGAAGATTGAGCAGGCTGTCGTACGTTGAAATTAAGTCGGGTGGCGGCTTCGCCTTACCCGACCTACAAAACAACACCGAACATAGGCCGGGTAGGCGTCAGCGCCACCCGGCTTTTTTACCTTACAGCGCGATATCCGCAACCGGTTTGTTTTCCGGCTGAGGCTTCAGCTCCGCTTTTGGCGCAGCATCCGCAGCCTGCGGTTTGATGTACTGCAGCTGCAGTACGCGGCTGGTGTATTCCAGCTCCTGCTCCGTCGCGCTCACGTTACCGTTCAGCTTCGTGCCGTAGGATGGAATAATGGTCTTCAGCTTCGCCTGCCATTCCGGACTGGCGACTTTATCTTTAAACACTTTTTCCATCAGGTGCAGCATGATTGGCGCAGCGGTAGACGCACCCGGTGACGCACCCAGCAGCGCGGCGATGGTACCGTCCTTATCGCTCACCACTTCGGTGCCCAGACGCAGCACGCCCCCCTCTTTCGGATCGCGCTTGATGATCTGCACGCGCTGACCCGCCTGCCACAGACGCCAGTCTTCTTTCTTCGCCTCAGGATAGTACTCTTTCAGCGCTTCGAAACGGTCGTCGTCAGACAGCATCACCTGGCTAATCAGGTATTTCACCAGATCGAAGTTATCCAGCCCCACGTCCATCATCGGCTTGACGTTAGAGGTGGTGGTTGCGCTGAGCAGATCCCACAGGGAGCCGTTTTTCAGGAATTTAGTGGAGAAGGTCGCGAATGGGCCAAACAGCACCACGCGTTTGCCGTCAAGCATACGGGTATCGATGTGCGGAACAGACATTGGCGGTGCGCCCACGGAAGCCTGACCGTACACTTTTGCCAGATGACGATTCACCACTTCCGGGTTATCGGACACCAGGAACTGACCGCCCACCGGGAAGCCCGCGTAGTCATCCGCTTCCGGAATACCGGACTCCTGCAGCAGTTTCATCGCGGCACCGCCCGCACCGATAAAGACAAACTTCGCCTTGATGACGTGCTCGGCTTCGTTGTTTTTCAGATCGGCAACAGTCACGCTCCAGCTGTTATCCGCGTTGCGCTTGAAACCGCGCACTTCGGTGCTGAGCTGCAGGTTGAAGTTCTCTTTTTTCTTCAGAGACGTCACCAGCTGACGGGTAATTTCACCGTAGTTGACGTCGGTACCAATTTCGGTACGGGTCGCCGCCACTTTCTGGTTCGGGTCACGACCTTCCATGACCAGCGGAGCCCACTCTTTAATCTGCGCGTGGTCTTCAGAGTATTTCATCCCGCGGAACAGCGTGCTCTGCTGCAGTGCGGCGTAGCGCGCGCGCAGGAAGTTGACGTTCTGCTCGCCCCACACAAAGCTCATGTGCGGTACGGTGTTGATGAAAGAGTGCGGGTCGTGCAATACGCCGCTGTTGACCTGGTGAGACCAGAACTGGCGAGATACCTGGAACGCCTCGTTGATCTCTACCGCCTTCTCGATACTAATGGAACCGTCCTTTTTCTGCGGCGTATAGTTCAGTTCCATGAGTGCCGAATGGCCGGTACCGGCGTTGTTCCAGCCGTTCGAACTCTCCTGCGCCACGCCATCAAGGCGCTCGACCATGGTCATTGACCAGTCCGGCTGCAGTTCTTGCAGATAGGTTCCCAGCGTGGCGCTCATGATACCGCCACCGATTAAAAGGACGTCCGTTTCCTGCTCTTTTGGTGCGTCAGCTTTCGCCGCCATGGAGACGGTGTTAAGCCCCACGGCCAGAGAAAAGAGCATGGCAGTCATTTTTTTCATAATTTATGCCTTAGTGTAAAAGTGCTTGATGCGTGGAAATTGCAGGTGAAACAAGCTGCGGGGGCACGGTAACAACTTTTAAATATTGTTTAAAGGTTACGAAATTATTGTAATTGTGAAATTTAATGATGGATTGTTTGTGAGGAATTATCGAAGCGTCTGGTAAAGCGCGGTTTAACTGGCTAGTATGTTGCGTTTTGTGATCGCGCGCACGGAAGCCTGCCCTAACCAGCGAAACGTTATGTCCCTACCCCATTCTGCTGTCTCTCCCGAAAACCGTGTCGCCAGCGTGCTGCGTTCCCCTAAACAGCTGACGCGTGAAACGCTGGCTGGCGTGATTACCGCCCTGGCGCTGATCCCCGAGGTCATCTCATTTTCGGTGGTGGCGGGCGTTGACCCGAAGGTCAGCCTGATCGCTTCCGTGGTGCTGTGTCTTGCCCTGTCTGTACTGGGTGGTCGCCCGGCGATGGTCACGGCCGCGGCCGGTTCCGTGGCGCTGGTTATTGGACCCATGGTGCATCAGCACGGCGTACAGTACATTCTTCCCGCCGTGCTCATGGCTGGCGTAATTCAGATTCTGTTTGGCCTCCTGGGCATGGCCAGACTGATGCGCTTTATTCCCCAGTCGGTCATGACCGGGTTTGTTAACGCCCTCGGGATATTGATTTTCTTTGCGCAGGTTCCGCATTTCTGGAGCCGAAGCCCGCTGATTGTAGGCCTGTTCGTGCTGACGGTGCTGATCGTGCTGTGGGTGCCGCGCTATTTCAAAAGCATCCCTTCCCCGCTGATTGCGATTGTGCTGTTAACCTTGTTTACCGTTTCAACCGGGCAAAACCTGCCGACCGTGGGCGATGAAGGCGCCATGAGCGGCGGCTTGCCGGGTCTTAGCGAACTTCTGGTCCCCCTCAATTTACAGACGCTGAGCATAATCTGGCCGTGCGCGTTGAGCATCGCGTTTGTCGGCCTGCTGGAATCCCTGCTGACCGCAAAGCTGGTGGATGAGCTGACCGCGACGCCGTCAAGTAAACGCCGCGAGAGCATTGGATTAGGCGTCGGCAATATCCTGGCCGGATTTTACGGTGGTATTGCGGGCTGCGCGATGATCGGACAAACCATCGTTAACGTGGAGATGGGGAAAGGCCGAAGCCGCATTTCAACCTTCGCTGCGGGCATCGTGCTGCTGATCCTGGTGACGGCGCTCAGCGACGTGATGGCCAACATCCCGATGGCGGTGCTGGCGGGCATTATGGCCATCGTCGCCGTTAAAACCTTCAGCTGGCACAGCCTTCAGCCGGCCACGCTGAAAACGGCTCCGATTGCTGAAACGGTCGTCATGCTGGTCACCGTTGCCGCCACGGTATCAACCGGCAATCTGGCGATTGGCGTGCTGGGCGGGATTATCGTCATGGTGCTGCTTCCCGCCCGCATTAAGCGTCGGCTTAAAGCAGAAAAATCGTCGCCAGCCCAAGAAAAATAAAGAAACCGCCGGTATCGGTGATGGCGGTGATCATCACGCTCGACCCCACCGCGGGGTCGCGCCCCAGTTTGGTCATGGTCAACGGGATAATAACGCCCATCATCGATGCCACGAGCAGATTCAGCACCATCGCCAGCATCATCACACCGCCTAGCGCCATATCGTCATACAGCCACCAGGTGATGCCGCCCATAATGCCGCCCCACACCAGGCCGTTGATCAGCGCCACGCCCATCTCTCTGAAGATCAGAAAGGCGAAGTTGCCGGGCTGAATATTTTCCAGCGCCAGCGCGCGGACGATCATGGTAATGGTCTGGTTTCCGGTGTTGCCGCCAATCCCGGCCACAATCGGCATCAGCGAGGCCAGCGCCACCAGCTGCGAAATGGTGTGTTCAAAGCCGTCAATCACGCGGGAAGCGATGAACGCGGTACACAGGTTAATGGCCAGCCACGCCCAGCGCGTTTTCACCGCCTTGCCGACGGAAGCATGGACGTCATCTTCCGCGCTGATCCCCCCCAGCGCACGCAGGTCGTTGTCGGTTTCTTCATAAACGACGTCAACGATCTCGTCGATGGTCAGACGCCCCATCAGTTTGCCGACGGAGTCCACGACGGCGGCACTCACGAGGTCATCACGTTCGAAGGTACGCGCCGCTTTTTCCGCATCGTCCTCCGGGGAGAAGACCATCGGCTCGTTTTCCATCACCTCGCTCACCTTCCGCTGGGTGCTGTTGAGCAGGATGGTTTTCAGCTCCAGTTCGCCGAGGAGGGTTTTATCCCGGGAGGTGACAAACAGCTTATCGGTGTTATCCGGCATTTTGCCCAGGCGACGCAGATAGCGCTGCACGGTGCCGAGCGTCACGTCCGGGCGCACCGTGATAACGCCGAACTCCATAATCGCGCCGACGCTGTTTTTGTCGTAATGCATCACCTGGCGCACGCGCGCGCGTTCATCGGCAGGCAGTGACGCCAGCAGGCGGCCGGTCAGGTTTCGCGGCAGGTGTTGAACCAGGTAAATCTGTTCGTCGATATCCAGGGTTTGCAGAGCGTCGAGGATGTCCCGATCGCTCATCTCGTCGATCAGGTCGTCCCAGACGTTTTCCGAGGCCTCAAGCAGCACCTGTCCGCGCTCGTGATCCTGCACCAGACGCCACAGGGCGTGACGTTCTTCCGAGGGAAGCGCTTCCAGGGTATCCGCCAGATCCGGCGGCGGGAGATGAGCAACCAGCGCACCTACCTCAGCAATATCGTCGGCTAACGTGCCGACATCATATTGCTCAGCCAGGGTCAGCTTGCCTAATAGCGTAGACGTGACCGCTTTATCGGTCGTGAGAAGCCAGATCAGTCGCGCACGTTCCTGGTCACGCTGCCTGGCGCTGTTTTTCTTTAATACCGACATCAATCATAAATCCATGAAATAAGTTGGTATTAAGCATAGCGCGAGGATATGTAAATAAGAATAAACAACGGGCCGGGATGGAGAAAAAAGCGGCATATCGTGCAAATCATTGTGCCCGGCGGCGCTACGCTGCACGGGCCTACAAAATCCCAGGCCGGGTAAGGCGAAGC